>NZ_JBWKYC010000001.1:493174-636771 GCF_059423525.1 Arthrobacter sp. GW460-12-1-14-TSB2 | reverse complement strand
GTCGTGATGGTCGGGCTGCTGCCCACCGGCCCGCAGCCGGTCCTGATCTCGCTGGCCATCACCCGCGAACTGGAGCTCAAGGGTTCCTTCCGCTTCAACGACGAGATCGACGACGTCATCGCGGCCCTCGCCGACGGCACCCTGTTCGTGGACCCCGTGATCACCCACGAGTACCCCGTGGAGGCAGCCCTGGAGGCGTTCGGCGTTGCCCGGAACTCCGCGGAATCAGGGAAGGTGCTGCTGGACTTCAGCCCTGCTGCAGCGGAATGAAAACCCTGGGCTGGTCCCGCCAGCCGGGTTCCATCTCGGAGATCGTCTCGCGCATGATCCTGCTGGAAGCCTCGCGGGCTCCGGCGGCGTCCGCTGCGGCGATGGCCTCGGCCACATCCACGTGCCATTGCAGGGCCGTCTCCCGCGGGCGGTCCGGCATGAGTCCGTGGACGGTACGGCCGGTCAGGGTTTCCGCCACCTGTCCGACAAGGTTGGCGAACATTTCGTTGCCGGATCCGGTGAGGAGAAGCGAGTGGAATTTGATGTCCAGCTCCAGGAACTCCGCCACGTTGCCGGCCTCGCCGGCGTCGCGCATTGCCAGCGAGACGTCCAGCAGTTCCTGCCGGATTGCCTGGGGGGCGTTGGCGGCCGCCAGCTCGGCGGCAACAGGCTCGACGGCGGAGCGCAGCTCCGCGAGGGACCTGAGCTGGGCGCCGCGGCCGTCACCGGCCAGGCGCCAGCGGATGACCAGCGGATCAAACGGGTTCCAGCGGTGTGCCGGCAGCACCCGGATTCCCACGCGCTTGATGGTTTCCACCAGGCCGAGGGACTGCAGGACGCGGACTGCTTCGCGGACCACAGAACGCGAGACTTTCAGTTCGTCCTCAAGCTGCTCAGCCAGCATCACATGGCCAGTGGGCAGCGCGCCGCTCACGATGCGGGTGCCCAGGTTTTCGATGGCGCGGTGGTGGAGGCTGGTTGACATAGTCGTAAGCATAATGGGGCTGGCGGCGCCGTCCTGCGCGGCACCGTCCGCGGCCCGGGCGTACATCCTCGCCTGTCATGGCGCTGGCGGCATCATAGACTGTTTTGTGACGCGCCACCTTCCAAAACGTGGGCGCAACTTTCCCGTAGTCGACGGAAATACATATGGTTTATTGACAGCCACTGGTTCTTAAAGCGTGTTCCGCAGGAAGTGCGGAACAGAATGCACACGTTGCACAGAAATGAATTGGAGTTTTGATGTCAGCACACATCGGTGTCACCGGCCTTGCGGTGATGGGGGCCAACCTCGCCCGCAACCTGGCCCGGAACGGCTTCACCGTTGCCCTGCACAACAGGTCTGTTGAAAAGACTGACGCGCTGCTGGAAAAGCACGGACACGATGGCGACTTCGTGCGTACCGAAACCCTCCAGGAGCTTGTGGATTCGCTGGAAAAGCCCCGCCGCGTGCTGATCATGGTCAAGGCCGGCAAGCCGGTCGACTCCGTGATCGAACAGCTCGAGCCCCTGCTGGAAGCCGGCGACATCATCATCGACGCCGGCAACTCGCACTACGAGGACACCCGCCGCCGCGAAGCCGCCCTGGCCAAGAAGGACCTGCACTTCGTAGGCATCGGTGTTTCCGGCGGTGAGGAAGGCGCCCTGAACGGCCCGTCCATCATGCCCGGCGGCTCCAAGGAGTCCTACGACGCCCTCGGACCGCTGCTGGAAAAGATCGCCGCAAACGTTGACGGCCAGCCCTGCTGCGCCTGGATCGGCACCGACGGCGCCGGCCACTTCGTCAAGATGGTCCACAACGGCATCGAATACGCCGACATGCAGGTTATCGGCGAAGCCTTCGACCTTCTCCGCTCGGGTGCCGGCATCGAACCGGCCGAGCAGTCCAAGATCTTCGCCGAGTGGAACAAGGGCGAACTCGCCTCGTTCCTGATCGAAATCTCCGCCGAGGTCCTCGGCCACGTGGATACCCGCACCGGGAAGCCGTTCGTCGACGTCGTGGTGGACGCCGCAGGGCAGAAGGGCACGGGCCGCTGGACGGTTATCTCCGCACTCGAGCTGGGATCCCCGACGTCGGGCATTGCCGAATCCGTGTTCGCACGCGCCCTCTCGTCCCAGTCGGAACAGCGCAAGCTGGCCCAGGAACTCCTGGCCGGCGAGGAAATCGCCGTCGAGGTTCCGGAAACGTTCGTTGAGGACGTCCGTCAGGCGCTGTACGCCTCCAAGCTGGTTTCCTACGCCCAGGGCCTGGACATGCTGACCTCGGCTGCCAAGGAATACGGCTGGGACCTGAAGCTGGACGAGATCGCTTCCCTCTGGCGCGGCGGCTGCATCATCCGTGCGGAACTGCTGAAGGAAATCACCAAGGCCTACGCCGCGGACGAAAAGCCCGCCAACCTGCTGTTTGCACCGGCCTTCACCAAGGCCATCGCCGAGGTCCTGCCGGCATGGCGCCGCGTGGTGGCCACGGCTGTTCAGCTGGGCATCCCGGTACCGGTGTTCTCCTCGTCGCTGGCGTACTACGACGGCCTGCGCCGCAAGCGCCTGCCGGCCGCCGTGATCCAGGGCCAGCGCGACCTCTTCGGTGCGCACACCTACGGCCGCGTTGACGCCGAGGGCACGTTCCACACCCTGTGGGGCGAGGACAAGTCCGAAATCGAGGCAGTGGACACCCACTAGCTTCAAGCCACACCCTGCTCTGACCGCAACGGCCGGCGCTGCCCGGATACTCTGGGAGGTGCCGGCCGTTGCCGTTTGCGGACTGCTCTTTCGGTGGCCGCGGCTTCCAATCGCCGCCTGTCCAATGATTGTCGTCTCCAAGGAGTGCAGCCCATGTCGCAGCCAGTCGCGTTTGTTACCGGTGCGTCCACCGGCATCGGCTTCGAGGCCGCCAAGAAGCTGAGTGGGCAGGGATTCACTGTCTACGCCGGCGCCCGCCGGGTCGAGAAGATGGAGCCGCTGAAGGCCCACGGCGTAAAGGTGCTGGCGCTGGATGTCACGGATGAGGCGTCCATGGCGGCGGCCGTGGGCGGAATCCTCGAGGCGCACGGCCGGATCGATGTCCTCGTGAACAACGCCGGCTACGGGTCCTACGGGTCGCTGGAAGAGGTGGACCTGGCTGAAGGCCGGCGGCAGTTCGACGTCAACGTCTTCGGCCTGGCGCGCATGACCCAGCTCGTGCTGCCCGCCATGCGGGCCGCCGCCCAGGGGAGGATCATCAATGTTTCCTCCATCGGCGGCAAGATGTACGAGCCTCTGGGCGCCTGGTATCACGCCACGAAGTTCGCCGTGGAGGGCCTGAGCGACTCCCTGCGCCTGGAGCTCAAGCCGCATGGCATCAAGGTGTCAATCATCGAACCGGCAGGCACGCAGACTGAATGGGGAGGCATCTCCGGCGAGAGCCTGCTGGAAACGTCCGGTCACGGCCCCTATCGGGACCAGGCGAAGATCGTCGCCGCGGCGCTGGCCTCCACCGAGGGTTCCAGCATGTCAACGCACCCTGCCGTTATTGCCGATGCCATTGTCCATGCCGCAACGGCGGCCCGGCCGAAGACGCGCTACCCGGTGGGCAAGGGTGCGCGCGCCATCCTGACCCTGCGAAGGATCCTGCCGGACCGTGCGTTCGACGTAATCTTCTGGACTATCTACCAGCGGCTTGGCCGCTAGATCCGGTACTCGATGTAGTACTCGGCAGGGTCCACAGCCGGTTTGGTTTCGCGCTGGGCGTCCCGGTGGCGCCACGTTGCAGGAACCCCGGTGATGATGGATTCCGGCGGGGCGTCCTTGACCACGACGGCGTTGGCGCCCACTGCACTGTCCCGTCCGATCGTGATGGGGCCCAGGACCTTGGCGCCCGCGCCGATGGTCACGCGGTCCCCGATGGTGGGGTGCCGCTTGACCTTCGCCAGCGAGCGTCCGCCCAGGGTGACGCCGTGATAGATCATGACGTCCTCACCGATCTCGGCCGTTTCACCGATGACCACGCCCATGCCGTGGTCGATGAAGAACCGCTTTCCGATCGTGGCTCCCGGGTGGATCTCAATCCCGGTCAGGAAGCGTGCCAGCTGCGAAATCAGCCGGGCCGGGAAGCGAAGCGAAGGATTCTGCCAGAGCTTGTGCGTCAGGCGGTGTGCCCAGATTGCGTGGAGGCCGGAGTAGGCAAAAAAGTTCTCAAAAGAACCTCGAGCCGCCGGGTCATGCGACCGGGCGGCGTCGAGGTCTTCCTTAAGTCTTGCGAAGAAGCTCACAAAGACCTTTCTACAGGAAACGGTGAGTGGCGGGCTAAGGCTTAGCCCCGGATGTCGTCATAGAGCACGGTGGAGATGTAACGCTCGCCGAAGTCGCAGACAACCGCGACGATGAGCTTGCCGGCATTCTCCGGCCGCTTGGCGAGTTCGAGGGCTCCCCAGACGATCGCACCCGAGGAAATGCCGCCGAGGATGCCTTCCTTGACGCCGAGGTCGCGGGCAACGCGGACGGAGTCCTCCAGTGTGGCGTCCAGGACTTCGTCGTAGACGTTGGTGTCGAGGATTTCGGGAATGAAGTTGGCGCCGATGCCCTGGATCTTGTGCGGGCCGGGAGCGCCGCCGTTCAGGATGGCGGAGTCCTTCGGTTCGATGGCAACGATCTGGACGTCCGGCTTGCGTTCCTTCAGGACCTGGCCGACGCCGGTGACGGTGCCGCCGGTGCCGATGCCGGCGACGAAGATGTCCACCTTGCCGTCGGTGTCGGACCAGATTTCCTCCGCGGTGGTGGTGCGGTGGATCTCCGGGTTGGCTTCGTTGGCGAACTGCTGGGCCCAGATGGAGTTCTCCGTGTTTGCCACGATCTCCTGGGCCTTCTCCACGGCGCCGCGCATGCCTTCGGAACCCGGGGTAAGCACGATCTCCGCGCCGAACGCGCGAAGCATGACACGGCGCTCGGTGGACATGGTCTCAGGCATGGTCAGGATGACTTTGTAGCCGCGGGCGGCACCCACCATGGCCAGGGCAATGCCCGTGTTGCCGGAGGTTCCTTCGACGATGGTTCCGCCGGGCTTCAGTGCGCCGGACTTCTCAGCCGCGTCCACAATGGCCACGCCGATACGGTCCTTGACGCTGTTGGCCGGGTTGTAGAACTCGAGCTTGACCGCCACCTGGGCGTCGAGGCCCTCTGTCAGCCGGTTGAGCCTGACCAGCGGAGTGCCGCCGACAAGCTGGGTGACGTCGTCGTAGATCCGTGCCATGTATTTGTGCCTATCTCTGAAGAGTTCTCTGAACAGCGAATACTGAGGTCAGCCTAACGAGGGCGGCCGGAGCCTAGCTAAGCATTAAGCCATGCAGAGTAATATTTCCTTGCCTTTGCCAGCTTGGGGTTGATGATCACCTGGCAGTAGCCCTGTTCCGGATGCTTGCCGTAGTAGTTCTGGTGGAAATCCTCGGCCACATGGAACACGGGCAGCCTGCTGACCTCGGTGACGATCGGATGTGCCCACAGCGCCTGGTTCCGTTCGATCGCCTCCTCGAAAAGGATCTTTTCCTCCGTGGTCTCGTAAAACATGGACGAGCGGTACTGGGTGCCGACGTCGTATCCCTGGCGGTTGAGTGTGGTGGGATCGTGGAGGGCGAAGAACATGTCCAGTATGACCTCGGCCGGGATCACGTCTTCATCAAAGCTCACGGCCACAACTTCGGCGTGGCCTGTGGTGCCCGAGCAGACCGAGTAGTAGTCCGGATGGCGGTCGTGGCCGCCGGTATAGCCGGAAATGACCGCCGTAACACCTTTGGTCTGTTGGTAGACGGCGTCAAGGCACCAGAAGCAGCCTCCGCCAAGCACAAAAGTTTTCATGTCCTCTTCAATGGTTGAAGCGCCCTGATGATTCCCCAACCACTTTACGAGACTGCTGCGCGTGCAGGCGAAGACGGCGAATAGGGTAAAAATGAGGGTATGGAACCTGTGAACACCGACGTTGCAGAAGACGCCCGCACCGCTGCTGATCCGGCCGGTGCTGAGTCTGACGCTGCCGAGCACTCGGATGCCCCCGCACTGGGCGAGATCTTGCTGGCCGTCGAAGAACTCTGGCCCGAATCCCTCGCCGAGGAGTGGGACGAGGTGGGCCTCGTCGCAGGCCATCCCTCAGCAGCGGTCAGCAGGATCATGTTCGCCGTCGATCCCACCCTTGACGTCATTGAGGAAGCCATCGAATGGGGCGCTGACCTGCTGATCACGCACCACCCGTTGCTGCTCAAGGGAGTCACTTCCGTCGCGGCCACGACGGCAAAGGGCAAAGCCGTCCACCGCCTGATCGAATCCGGAACAGCGCTCCTCACTGTCCATACCAATGGTGACTCCGCGGTTGGGGGCGTGTCCGATGTCCTGGCGGATGCCCTGGGCCTCCAAGATGTTGTGCCGTTGACTCCGGCCACGAACGGCCTGCCGGAAGAAGGCATTGGCCGCGTTGGCGACCTTGAAGACGTCATGACGCTCGGGGACTTTGCAGCTCGCGTATACGGCATCCTGCCCTCCGTCGCCGGTGGCGTCAGGGTCTCCGGGGACAAGGACGGCCTGGTGCGCCGCGTCGCAGTGTGCGGCGGCGCGGGGGACTCCCTGTTCAACGAGGTCCGGGCGAGCAACGCTGACCTTTTCGTGACCGCGGACCTCCGCCACCACCCGGCGTCCGAGGCGCGTGAGAATGCCGTGAATGACAGGCCGTACCTCATCGACGTTTCCCACTTCGCCAGCGAGTGGCTGTGGCTGCCGGCGGCGGCCGAGGCATTGGGAAACGTCCTCAGCGATCAGGGCCACGACGTCGACATCCGGGTCAGCACCACCAACAGTGATCCGTGGGACTTCATTCTGACTCCGGGCGGGGACTAGAGTCTAAACTGCGCCGGTCCGGTGCCCGGCTGCGGCCGGTAGGAACAAGCGGAGGTAATAGTGGCCAAGGCAGCACCGGCAGAACAGTTGAAATTGCTCGAACTGCAGGGACTCGACGCCAGGCTCAAATCGCTGTCCAACCGCCGCCGCACCCTCGAGAACGATCCCCGGATCAGTGACCTGCAGGCTGCGCTGTCCGTGGCCAACGGTGAACTCGGTGCCGCGAAAATGGCGGTCCACGACGCCGAAGCCGAGCTCAAGCGCTCGGAAGCCGATGTGGAGCAGGTGGCGTCCAGGATCGAACGCGATGAAGCGCGCCTGAACAGCGGCACCGGCTTGTCCAAGGACCTGGTTGCCCTGCAAAGCGACATTGCCTCGCTCAACAAGCGGCGCTCGGCCCTTGAAGATGTGGAGCTCGAGGTCATGGAACGGCTTGAGGGGCTCCGTGAACGCCAGGCGGCCCAGCAGAAGATCGTGGACGACGTCCAGGGATCCTTCGGCGGGATCCGTGGGGAGCTTGACGCCGCCCTGGCGGAGATTGCCGCCGAGGCCGCCGAAGTGGGCGCCGCGCGTGCGGAGTTTGCCGCCGGCCTTGATGCCGGGCTGCTGGCTGTTTATGACAAGACGCTGGCCAGACGCGGAGTGGGGGCGGCGCGGCTTTTCCACGGCAAGTCCGAAGGTTCGGGGATGCAGCTGAGCCCCGGCGACCTTGCCGAGATCAAGGCAGCGGCCGAGGATGACATCGTGTTTTGCCCGGACTCCGGCTGCATCCTGGTCCGCTCCTCGGAATGGGCCTAGGCGCCGAGAATGATGTTGAGGGCGTGCGCTTTGCGTGGAGTGCCCTCGACCAGCTCGGCTTCCCACTTTTCGCGTGCCGCCTTGAGCAGCTGAGCGGGGGTCCGGGGAGCGGCACCCCGGCGCGTCAGCAGGTGGCGGGCCAGCTCGCCGCGCGTGTGCTTGGCGAAGTGGCTGACCACCTTGCGCACGCCGTTCACTTCCGTGAACACGTTGACGGCGACGGTCTGCGCCGGCGGGGGAGTCCAGGCCGCAGAATAAGTGCTGGAGCGGCAGTCCACCAGAAGCTCCCCCTCGGATGCGGCTGCCAGCGCCGCCGAAATCTGCGGCTTCCAGAATGAAGCCAGGCGGCCGACGTCGGGCAGTGACGTTCCCATCGACAGCCGGTAGGCAGGCACCCGGTCAGCGAAGCGGATCGCGCCCCAGAGGGCGGAGATGACCAGCACCGATTCATCCGCCTTCCGGCGCTGCGCCGCCGTCAGCGACTGGTAGCCGAGCGCGTCGTACAGGACGCCGGAATAGACCTGGTGCGCCGGTGCCGCCGGTTCCGTGTGCAGCCGGGTGTTGCGTTCGACGTCGGCACTGAGCGAGGCCCCGACGCCCAGCAGGGCGAGGGCGTCGCGGTGGGCACTGACGTCGCCCAGTGCTTCCAGCACCTTCGCACGGTAAGTGTTCAACACCGGAAAGCTCAGGGCGGTCCAGTCGACGGCTTCACCATGGACAGCGGGGGTCTTGCCTTCAGACGGCGGCAGCAGAATCAGCACCGTACGATCTTACCGGCGCGGGGCAACGGAGTGATGGGCCGGCGGTCAGGCCAGGTTCCGACCCAGGAACGAGATGACATCCGGCAGGATGGAGCGCCAGTAGCCGCTGTCGTGGCCGCCGTCCTGGAAGCCACCCTCATGCTCCCCGGGCAGGCCGCTTACGTAGTCCTTGACGCTGTAAAGCAGGTTGTCACCGGTGCCGCAGTCGATCCTCTTGGGCAACATTTCCAGTTCCGGCCTGAGCGCGAAGATGTCGTTGGCCTCGAAGTCCGCGGCGTTGTCAAAGTTGTCCGCCCGCCCGGCGTCGTGCATGCTCCAGACTGCCGGGCTCATCGCTGCGACGGCCCGGAGGCCGGGAATCCGGTGCCGGGAGGCGAGGAGAAGGGCGCCAAAGCCGCCCATCGACAGGCCGAACACGGCGGTCCTGCCGGTGTCCAGGCCCTGGCTTGCCAGCAAGGGCAGGAACTCCTCCACCACCATGGACTGCGTGTCCGTGCCCGTTGCGCGCGGGTGCCACCAGCTTTCGCCGCCATCGACGGCCGCGATCGCGAAACGCGACCCGCCGCGGGCCACATGCTGTGCCAGGAACCGGTCAGCCTGCAGGTCGTCGAAAACCATCCGGTGGTCCGCGCCCGTACCGTGCAGGAAGAGCGCCACGGGGAGGGGGCGCTGACCGCTGTCGGCGCCGCCGGCCGGAATCGCCACGGACCAGTTCGTTCCCGTGTCCGGGCGGAACCTCGACGTGAAGGATCCACTGCGAACTTCCCCGGTCGAAGCCGTGAGGCCGTCGGCGACCAGCGCACATGCGGCCAGCACCGCGGCAGTCACACCGCCGGCTCCGAGTTCCAGCAGCCGCCGGCGTCCGAGCGTCGCAAATTCCATAAGCCGATCATAGGCGTGAAGGCCCCACCACCGGCCCGCAGCTCAGGCCGCCTTGATCGGCGGTTTGGCGGCGGCCGTCGCGGCCTGGTTTTCGCGGGCGAGGAAGGCAGACAGTTCGCCGATCGTACTCATCAGCGGCGCGGGGAAGACAACCGTGGAGTTCTTGTCCACCGCGATTTCGACCAGGGACTGCAGGTTCCGCAGCTGCAGCGCCAGCGGGTGGGCCATCATGGTGTCCGACGCGTCGCCGAGGGCAGCGGCCGCGATGGCTTCGCCTTCCGCGGCGATGATCTTCGCCCGCTTTTCCCGCTCGGCCTCGGCCTGGCGGGCCATTGCGCGCTTCATGCTCTCGGGCAGTTGGATGTCCTTCAGTTCCACCAGGGTCACCTCGACACCCCACGCCAACGTCAGGGCATCGAGGATTTCCCGGATATCGCTATTGATGCGCTCGGTTTCTGACAACGTCTGGTCCAGGCTGTGCCTGCCGACTACCTTCCGCAACGTGGTCTGCGCGATCTGGTCTATGGCGGCCGCCACGTTCTCGATGGCCACGACCGATTTCACGGCATCGACCACGCGGTAGTAGGCCACGGCGGAAATGTCGACGCTCACGTTGTCCTGGGTGATGATTCCCTGCGACTGGATCGGCATGGTCACGATCCGCAGGCTGACCAACGGGAGGCGGTCGACGACCGGGATGATGAACCGCAGGCCCGGGAGTCTAATGCCAATAACCCTGCCCAGCCGGAAGAGCACCCCCTGCTCGTACTGCCGCACGATCCGGATGGACATCTTCAGGAAGATGAGCAGCAACACTGCGACGGCGATGGCGATGTAGGTACCGGTGGGGTCCATCAGGATCCCCTCTTTTCTTGCATGAGTTGACCTTGTCCAATTGTCCCACTTGGCGCCCGAAACGTCCCGCTTGGCGTCCGAAACGTCCCGCCGGGCGCCCGCAGGACGTCCCGCACGCCGGGCGCCGGTGCAGCACGTAGAATGAAATGCGGATGGGTTGACCAGGCGGCCGCGCGTCACGCAAGTGGCTCGAGGAACGTCCGGGCTCCGCAGAGCAGGGTGGTGGGTAACGCCCACTCGGGGCAACCCGCAGGCCAGTGCCACAGAGAATAGACCGCCTGCGTCGCGCCGGTTTGAAAGCGGCACGAAGCAGGTAAGGGTGAAACGGTGGTGTAAGAGACCACCAGCTTCCCGGGTGACCGGGAAGGCTAGGTAAACCCCACCCGGAGCAAGGCCAGACAGGGCACGTTCGAGGGCTGCTCGCCCGAGTGTCCGGGTAGGCCGCTGGAGGGCGTCGGCAACGGCGTTCGTAGATGGATGGCCGCTACTCCCGCACCGGTAACGGAGCGGGAACACAGAACCCGGCGTATCGGTCAACCCATCCATCCGCTTTCAGCCACGTCTCCCATCGCCGGCATGTGAGTGACTTCACGCTTTGCGGGGCAGTACTGGCGGCGCGGCCACCCTAGAATGGATAGCGAACGTAGAAGTTCTGCCGCCGGGTCTGCGTTCGCAGCCGGCGGTTTTTCTTTGCGATTCTCCAAGGTGTCCGGGGTGGACCGAATCCCCGCCGATGCCTGTGCCCCGGAATACCTCCGGTGGCCGACATCCGCATACGAGGACGTATGTGGTTGACCCAAGGAAGGTAGTTCTGTGAGCCAGACGTCAGATTCTTGTCTTGATACGTGGATGGGCCGTGAGGCACTTGCCGAGGCCATGATCCCGGTGATCGGCCGGCTGTACCGCGAGAACAATGTGGTGACTTCCATCCACGGCCGCAGCCTGATCAACAAGTCCACCATGAACATCCTGAAGGCGCACCGCTTTGCGCGCCGGATGAGCAAGGACGAGCTGCTCCTGGAAGAGACGGCCCCGCTGCTGGATGCCCTCGCCGGGCTGGATCTGGGTGCTGCGGCAATCGACATCGCCCGCCTGAACCAGAAGTTCAAGGCCGAGGCGAACGGTGCGAGCCTGGAAGAGTTCCTGCGGGCCGAACTCGCGGACGTCGTGGGGAAGCGTGGCGGCGACGACCGCACCAGCACCGACGTCGTGCTCTACGGCTTTGGCCGCATCGGCCGCCTGCTGGCGCGCCTCCTCATCGAAAAGGCCGGTGGCGGTCACGGACTCCGGCTCCGCGCGATCGTGGTCCGCCGCGGCTCGGACAACGACCTCGCCAAGCGTGCCAGCCTGCTGCGCCGGGACTCCGTTCACGGATCGTTCGAGGGCACCATCAAGGTGGACACCGAGAACAACACCATCACGGCCAACGGTGTCCAGGTCCAGGTCATCTACTCGGACAACCCCTCCACCGTGGATTACACGGCCTATGGCATCAAGGACGCCCTCGTGGTGGACAACACGGGACGCTGGCGCGACGCCGAAGGCCTGTCCCAGCACCTCCTGAGCAAGGGCGTCTCCCGCGTCCTGCTCACGGCACCCGGCAAGGGCGAGCTGAAGAACATCGTCCACGGCATCAACCACGGCACCATCCTGGACTCGGACAAGATCGTCACCGCGGCGTCCTGTACCACCAACGCCATCACCCCGGTCCTGAAGGCCATCAACGACAAGTTCGGCGTGGTCCACGGCCACGTCGAGACGGTCCACTCCTTCACCAACGACCAGAACCTGATCGACAACTTCCACAAGGGCGACCGCCGCGGCCGCTCCGCCGCGCTGAACATGGTGATCACCGAAACAGGTGCCGCCAAAGCAGTTGCTAAGGCGCTGCCCGAACTCCTCGGCAAGCTCACCGGCAGCTCCATCCGCGTCCCCACCCCGGACGTGTCGCTGGCCATCCTGAACCTGAGCCTGGAGCAGGGCACCACCAAGGATGAGGTCAACGACTACCTGCGGCAGATGTCCCTGCACTCCGAGCTGCGTAAGCAGATCGACTACATCGATTCCCCCGAGGTCGTTTCCACGGACTTCGTCGGTTCGCGCCGTGCAGGCATTGTTGACGGCCTGGCCACGATCTCCAACGACAAGAACCTGGTCCTCTACGTCTGGTACGACAACGAGTTCGGCTACAGCTGCCAGGTGGTCCGCGTGATGGAGGAAATGGCCGGCGTCAACCCGCCGTCGTTCCCCGTCAAGGAACCGGCCGCGGCGCTGGCGGCAATCTCGGTCTAGGGGTCCGGACGGGTCCGGGTCTGAGGTTTCCCGGCCGATGCTCTGGCATCGGCCGGGAAACGGACCCAAAATGGTGTCATGGAACACGAATCGACTCTCGAACATGAAACCACCCTCGAACACGCCCTCGACGTAGCACGGCAGAACCACAAGGAAGCTACCCGCCTCCTTGAACAGGCGCGCGTGGCGCATGCCGCGGGAGAGATTCCCGATAGCAGGATCAAACAGCTTGAGGAGCTGCTTGACCTTGCCACCGTAGACCTGAAGCGTGTGATGAAGGAGCAGTAACTGCCCCTCCACACTGTGGATATCGGCCGCGTTGTCAGTGGCCGCACCTAAGCTCGTCCGGTGCGTAGGAATCATCATCGGGCTCTGCAACCATGACCATCAGCTGGGCGGCCTACCGCCGTGCGCGGCGCCGCTCCCGCCAGGCCTGGGCCGTGCTGATCGTGCTGGCCGTAGGACTGGTCTCCGCGGTGTGCTGGTTTTTCACCGCAGGCCAGTTTGCCGTGGCGGAGCCGCCCGTCACCGGTCCCAGCACTGCTCCCGTGCTGGACCCGGTGTGGATGAAAGCAGTTCTGCCCGTCCGCCCAGTACCGGAAGGACGTGCGGCTGATGTGCTGGAATCGCTCGAGGTGAAAGGGCGGGCGGCCAACGACAACTACGACCGCACCGCGTTCGGCCAGGCCTGGCTGGATGTGGACCGCAACGGCTGCGACACCCGCAATGACATCCTCCGGCGGGACCTGGGCGGCGCGCAGTTCACCGAGGGCTCCCGGTGCCGTGTGGCACGCGGGGAATTCCATGAGCCGTACACCGGAGCGGTGGTGACCTTCACCAGGGGAGCAGAGAGCAGCAAAGCCGTCCAGATTGACCACGTCGTGGCTCTGGGCGACGCATGGCAGAAGGGGGCCCAGCAGTTGACGCCGCTGCAGCGCCAAAACCTCGCCAACGATCCTCTCAACCTCGTAGCCGCCGACGGTCCCGCCAACCAGGAAAAGAGCGCCTCGGACGCAGCAAGCTGGCTGCCGAAAAACAAGGCCTTCAGGTGCCATTACGTAGCCCGCCAGATCTCAGTGAAAGCGGCCTATGCGCTGTGGGTGACCCAGACCGAAAAGGATGCCATGAAACGTGTCCTGGCATCGTGCCCCGAGCAGCACACCCTTATTCCGCGGTAGCGGCGGGCAGTGTGCGTCAGTGCCCCATTAATGTCAGTGCCCGAACGGGTCGGGGTCGACGCCGGGCATCCACGTCAGGCCGGGAACACCCCAGCCGCTCCGCTTGGCCTGCTTCATGGCCTTGCGGGCGTATCGGTCCATCAGCCGGTTCACGTAGAGCTTGCCGTCCAAGTGGTCGTATTCGTGCTGGATGATCCGGGCGAACCAGTCAGTGGCCTCGAAGTCCACCGGATTTCCGTCACCGTCGAACCCCTGCACCCGCGCCCACTCCGCGCGCTTGAGCGGGTACTGGCCGCCGGGGAAGGACAGGCAGCCCTCCACTTCCTCATCAGGGTCCGGAAGTGCGCCGGAAACCTTGGACAGCGTCAGGACCGGGTTCACCACGACGCCCGCAGGGGGCACGCCGTCGTCGTTGGCGAACTTGTACACAAAGAGGCGCTTGCCAACGCCCACCTGGGGGGCGGCGAGCCCCACGCCGTTGGCGGCGTCGTTCGTTTCGAACATGTCGGCGATGAGGGTACGGAGTTCGTCGTCGAAGACTTCCACTTCGGCGGCCCGGCGGTGGAGAACCGGCTCGCCCCAGATGGTGATCGGCAGAACGGTCATGTCAGGTGGTTCCTTTGATGCAGTGCGGAAACAAGTAAAGGCCGCACCGGATAACCGGTGCGGCCTTTAGGTAAGGGCGAAAATCTTGCCCTTCATGAGGGTGAGCTACGGGGGTTGAACCCGCGACCTCCTGGACCACAACCAGGCGCTCTGCCAACTGAGCTAAGCCCACCATGTGCCCCGCGAGACCGTCCGGGTTACCGGCTGTCTTGGAAGGCAACGTCATATAGCTTACCTGCTCCGCGGGGCTGTTTTAGCCACTTTTGCCGGTTTCGGGAAAATTTCCTTCAAACGTGGCGCAGATTACTTTTCTGACGCCTCTGCAAGGGGCTCGGCGGAGGCCGTGACGGACTTCGAAATGCGCTGCGCGGTGGCACTGTCCGGTCCCGGGGCCGGGACGAAAACTGCTTCACGGTAGTAACGCAGCTCATCGATTGAATCTTTGATGTCGCCGAGGGCGCGGTGCCCGCCGTGCTTGGCCGGGGCCTGGAAGTATGCCCGCGCGAACCAGCGGCGTGACAGTTCCTTGATGGTGCTGACATCAATGACCCGGTAATGCAGGTGCTCCACCACGGCAGGCATGTCCCGGGCGAGGAAGACGCGGTCCGTGCCCACGGAATTGCCGCCCAGCGGAGCCTTGCGGGGATCCGGAACCCATTTCGCGATGTATTCCATGATCACGGCTTCGGCCTCTGCCATCGTCTTGCCGTGAGGAAGCTCTTCGAGAAGCCCGGAACGGGTGTGCATGTCGCGGACGAAATCGTTCATCTGGGCGAGCGCAGCGTCGTCCGGCCGGATGACGACGTCAACGCCGTCTCCCAGGATGTTGAGTTCGGAGTCCGTCACCAGTGCGGCCACCTCAATAAGGGCGTCGTTCTTGATGTCCAGGCCGGTCATCTCGCAGTCGATCCAGACAATGCGTTCGTTAGTAATAGGCACCCGACCAGCCTACCGTTCCGCTGCCACGGAGCTGCCCGGTGCTAGGATTTCGATACGTGGCGGTGCCCTCTTTTCGCTGCCGCGGCCCCACCCCCGCCGGCCTGTCCGGCTTCTAGCGGGTGAATAATGCCCCACAACAGATTGGACGATCCTGAGATGACGGCGCGTGTGCCTGCGGCGGGAAATGTGGCTGCCGGTCCGTCACCGGAGCCGGCCGCGGCTGAAGTGGACAACGCCCTCTCGCCGCTCCTCTCGGGGTTCGCCGGCTCGATGTTCATGGCGATCGGCTCGTTGGGCGTCGGCTGGCTCGCGCCCGTCTCTGAGCTTCGCCGCCTGCCGCTGTTCATCTGGATGCGCACCGAAGCGGTAGGGGTGGCACTGTCCATCGTGCTGCTGGCCGTGGGCGGCATGCTCCTGGTGCGGGCCTGGCTTCGGCTTGGCCAGCGTGTCCGCGTCTGGGGGGCCGGTGCACGAAAGGCCACCCTGCAGGCTGTGGCACTGTGGGGGCTGCCCATGATGTTCTCCGTCCCGCTCTTCAGCCGTGACGTCTACGCCTACATCGGGCAGGGCCGCCTGATGGTTGAAGGCTTCAATCCCTACGAAAACGGGATTTCGGCACTCTCCAACTATTTCCAACTCGGGGCCGACAAGATGTGGACCGAGGCACCCGTTCCCTACGGGCAGTTGTTCCTGTGGATCGAACAACTGGTGGTGTGGTCCACCAACGTGCAGCCCGAGGCGAGCATCATGCTCTTCCGCGTTGCCGCCCTGGTGGGCGTGGTGCTGTGCATTGTGTATGTTCCCAAACTGGCGGAGCTGCACGGCGTGAATCCGCACCGCGCACTGTGGCTCACGGCAGCCAATCCGCTGTTCCTGACCAACTTCATCGCCAGTGTCCATAACGATGCGCTCATGATCGGGCTGGCACTGGCCGGACTTTATTACTGCGCCACCAAACGCGTGGTGCTCGGGCTGGTCCTCGTGACGCTGTCGATCTCCGTCAAGCCGATCACCATCGTGTTCCTGCCGTTTATCGGACTTCTGTGGGCGGGAAAGAACGCCGGCTGGCTGCGGAAGTTCGTTTTCTGGGGACTCACTGCCGGCATCAGCCTGGCGATGCTGTACGCCATGAGCCTGGTGAACGGCTTTGGCTTCGGCTGGGTGAACGGACTGTCCGCGCCGGGAAGCATCTGGATCTGGTACGCGCCGGTGGGCCTGCTGGGCCTTGTGGTGGCCTCCATCTCGAACGCCTTCGGGCTGGACGGTTGGGGACTGGCCAAATGGGTTTACGACGCCGGCAAGCTGCTGGCTGTCGGGATTGTTGCCTGGCAGATCTTCCGCGGCGACCACGACCGCCTGATGCGCCGCCTCACCCTGGGGTTCGCGGCCGTGGTCCTGCTCGCCCCCATGATCCAGTCCTGGTACGTTGTATGGCTCATCCCGCTGTTCGCCGTCACAGGCATCCGGGATGACTGGCAGGTAAAGGCTCTCTACTTCATCGTGTCCTTCTTTATGGTCTACGCCATCTCGGACCAGCTCGAAGTCTTCCCCTACCTGCAGACGGAGGACCTTGGCCTTCCCCTGGCCCTGGCGCGCAACGCCGCGGCCATCATCGCACTGCTTTTCGCGCTGTACCTGATCTTCCTGGATCCCAAAACGAAGCAGTTGTTCAGCAAGCCGGACGAGCCGGTAACCACCCGCCCGGTCATCTGACGCCGGTCATCCGGCCGGGAGGTTCCGGACGGCCTCGCGGCGGGAGAGGGGGCTGAGATCCGTGCCGTGGCGGGCAACAAACTCCCGGACCCAGGCCGGATCAGTCTTTGCGTACTCGCGTAACGCCCAACCAATGGCCTTGCGGATGAAGAACTCCGGATCTGACACGTTGGCCTCGATGACGGAGGCGAGCAGCTCCGGATCGGTGGCGGCCTTTGCCCCGAGCTGGGCGGTGATGGCGGATCTGCGGATCCACATATCGGGGTCCTTGCTCCACGTGCGGAGGATCCGGTCGAGCTCCGGACGGTGTGCCTGCAGCAGTGCGCACATCCGGTGAGCCACCCCGTCCACGAGATCCCACCAGGCTCCGGTCCGGATAATTTCTTCGTACACCGGCAGCAGCTCCAGCCGCCCGCTGGCAAGCCGCGAACCCGTCAGGTCAATGGCGGCGTACCGCTCTTCCCGGAATGCGGCCGAACGCCAGAGCGCCAGGACAGTATCGCCCAGTTCCTGGACGGGACTGCAGGGCCACTGCGCGGCGGCGGCATGGGTGATCTTCCGCACCTCGGGAACCCTGACCCCCAGCGACGGCATGTCCGATTTCATGTAGGCCTGGCTTCCGGCCGCCCGTACCGGGTCTGCCGCGGCCCTCAGCTGGCTGCGGATCCCGGCTATCAGATCTTCGTTCGCCATGGTGGCAACTCTACTGGCGCCGCGCCCGGCTCCTGCCAAGTGCTAGCCAGCCGCTTACCAGCCGGTCCGGCGGAGTCCTAGAGTGGGACCAGGCAAGCTGAATCCGGAGGAAAGCCATGTCCATGATCAAAAATCCCCAGGAAATAGGACTGATGCGCGAGGCCGGCCGGGTCGTGGCCAACACGCTGGCCGCTGTCAGGGCCGCTGCCGCCGTAGGTGTTTCCCTGAAGGAACTTGATGAACTTGCCGCCGAGGCCATTTCCGAGGCTGGCGCCACCCCGGCGTTCCTCAATTACCGCCCGCGGTGGGCCTCGGTGCCTTTTCCGGGTGTCATCTGCACGAGCGTTAATGACGCCGTGGTCCACGGCATCCCGAACGGCTACCGCCTTGAGGACGGTGACCTGCTCAGCGTGGACTGCGGCGCGTTCGTTGAGGGCTGGTGCGGCGATGCCGCCGTCAGCTTCGTGGTCGGCACAGCGGATCCGGCGGATCTTGAGCTGATTGCCGCCACCGATGCAGCTCTGGCGCGCGGAATTGAGATGGCCAGGATCGGCAACAAGATGGGGGACCTCGCCTATGCAATCGGCGGGGTTGCCCGCCGCGCCGGTTACGGCCTGCTGGCCCATCACGGAGGCCACGGGATCGGCCGGACGATGCACGCCGAGCCTCCCGTGCCGAACGACGGCCGTCCAGGCCGGGGCATCAAGCTGACGGAAGGGCTGGTGATTGCCATCGAGCCCATGCTGATCCTTGGGGGCAAGGACGACTACTACCACGACGAAGACGAGTGGACCTTGCGGTCCGCCAATGGACGCCGCGCGGCCCACAGCGAGCACACGGTGGCGATCACCGCGGAGGGGCCCGTCATCCTTACCCTGCCCTGACAGGCGATGTATTAGAATAGTGAGCGCTAACACACCGTCTTCGGCAGTAAATGGACACCCTATGAACCCCACCGAGCATGAGATCAGTTTCGGCCCGTACACCGCTGTCGCCACGGCCCGGGGAGGGGCACTCCGCGGGCTGCAGCACGAGGGCCGCGATCTGGTGGTCGGTTTCGGCGCCGACGGCGGGATTCCGGACTACCGCGGTGTCATCTGCGCCCCGTGGCCGAACCGGCTGGCTGACGGCCGGTACAGCTTCGACGGCAAGGATTTCCAGTCCACCGTCAATGAGGAGGCCCGGGGGACCGCCCTGCACGGCCTGGTGTTTGGAGCACTATGGGAGCTCCAGGAGCGCACCGCTTGCTCTGTCCGCCTCGGCACCCGCATTGAACCCGGCGAGGCGTATCCGGGGCGCCTTGACATCTCTGTCGAATACGAGCTCCGGGCTGACGGGCTGCGCAGCACTGTGCGCGCCGAGAATGTTGGCGGGGACGCCGCGCCGTACGGCGTGTGCCCGCATCCGTACCTCCTCGCCGGAGCCGCCCCGCTGGATGAGTGGACGGTGCAGATCCCGGCCACCGAATTCATGGAGGTGTCCGCCGAACGGCTGCTGCCGGCGGGCATGGCCGGCGTCGAAGGGCATGCCTTTGACTTCCGGACCGAGAGGGTCCTGGGTGCGGTGGAGATCGACCATGCCTTTACCGGCCTGATTCACAACGGGGACGGCCTTGCGTCCGTTCGGGCCTACGACCCGTCCGGCACCGGCGTCGAGCTGGAGTGGGATTCTGCGTGGCCGTGGCTGCAGATCCATACGGCCGACAAGCCCGCAGGGCCGTCCCGCCTGGGCCTCGCAGTTGAACCCATGACGTGCCCGCCTGACGCCTTCAACAGCGGAACCGACGTGGTCCGGCTGGCCCCGGGGGAGTCCCACGAGGCCAGCTGGACCGTCCGCGCAATCAGTCGTTGAGGCAGAACTCAGCTGGTGAGGTAGGTCCCGGCGTACCGCCGGTACTGGTCAAGGACCTCCGGCGCACCGCCGTCTGCTGCGTTTATTTCGGTGCCACCAGAACCCCATTGCGGCCATTGACCTGTAAGGACGGCCGCCGCCTGACGGGCGGCGCCGTCGGCCACGTATTCCCCTGGCTCGGGCACTACCACGGGGAGTCCGAAGACGGACGCAGCAATCTGCTGCACGGCCGCTGACTGGGCCCCGCCTCCCACCAGGATGATCCGGCCGGCCCTGACTCCCTGGGCCTGCAAGGCGGCCAGGCCGTCCGCAAGGGAGCAGACCACGCCCTCGATCGCGGCCCGGGCCAGGTTGTCCCGGGTATA
Source organism: Arthrobacter sp. GW460-12-1-14-TSB2 (assembly GCF_059423525.1). Classification (NCBI taxonomy): domain Bacteria; kingdom Bacillati; phylum Actinomycetota; class Actinomycetes; order Micrococcales; family Micrococcaceae; genus Arthrobacter; species Arthrobacter sp. GW460-12-1-14-TSB2. Next base: position 616,992 of record NZ_JBWKYC010000001.1, on the reverse strand, counting down.
GCTGGCCAGGGTGGCCCCGTGGAGGGAGCCTGTGGCGTCCGGCAGGTTGGGCGTGCGCTCGCCTTCGAAGTACGGAACAAGCGTGAGGCCGCCGGAACCGGCCGGGGCGGCAAGGGCCAGTTCGGTGAGTCCCGCCAGCGTCACGCCCAGCAGCGCGGCCGTGGAATCGAAGATCCGGGTGGCGTTCAGGGTGCAGGCCAGCGGGAGGAAGTTGCCGGTGGCGTCGGCAAATCCTGCAACGAGTCCGGTGGCATCCGCGGACGGGGTCTCCGAAACGGCGAAAACCGTTCCCGATGTCCCCAGTGACACCACAACGTCGCCCGGACGCGCGTCCACGCCGAGGGCTGCCGCCGCATTGTCGCCGGCACCGGGGCCGATGAGCGCGCCGGCCGGCATTCTGCCCGCGGCCTCGAGCGAGCCGGCGACGGCGGGAAGTATCGGGACGTGGCCCAGCACCTGTTCGAGGACTTCCGGGAGATAGGTTCCCGACGCAGTGGAAAAGTATCCTGTGCCGGACGCGTCCGACCTGTCCGTGCGAAGGTGCTGCAGCGAGGAGGGGCCGCTTCCCGGGCCGTAGCCGGCCAGCCGCCAGCTGAGCCAGTCGTGCGGCAGGCAGACGGCCGCGACGCGGCGTGCATTGTCCGGTTCGTTGCGGGCCAGCCAGCGAAGCTTGGTGATGGTCAGTGATGCCACCGGGACCGTCCCCGTCGCCTGCGCCCAGAAATCGGCGCCGGCCCGGGCGTCGCCTTCGCCGGCATCTGCGATGAGTTGTTCCGCATCCCCGGCGGAGCGCGTGTCGTTCCACAGAAGGGCCGGCCGGACCACCGCACCGGAGGCATCCAGGCAGACCATGCCGTGCTGCTGGCCGCCGACTGAGACGGCGGCAACGTCATCGAGGCCGCCAGCCTGGGCGATGGCTTCCTGCAGGGCGTTCCACCAGTGGTCCGGGTGGATCTCGCTTCCGTCGGGGTGGGCGGCGCGGCCCTGGCGGACCAGCTCACCGGTGGCTGCGTCACGGATCACCACTTTGCATGACTGCGTGGAACTGTCGATTCCTGCTACCAGCGGCATGTCGGGTTCTTTCTGGAGGGCTCTGCCGCCGGACCCGGGAGTCCGGATCCGGCGGCAGCGGGTGTTTGTTGGGTGTGGGAGCTTGGCTTAGCGTGCGCCGAGCAGGTGCTCGATGGCCAGCTGGTTGAGCCGGACGAACGCGAACGATCGCTGCGCGGCCGCATCGGCGTCGAACTCCGCGAAAGCGGACGCGTCAGCGAGAAGCTCCGCGGCGGTCTCCCCGGCGGCGAGCGTGGGCTCGCCGAGTTCGAAGACGCCGGAGGTGGCCAGCGCGTCCTGGACATCCGGGTCGGCGCGGAAGGCCAGGGCTCGCTCCTTCAGGAGCAGGTACATCGACATGTTGGACTTCGCGGATTCCCAGACGCCGTCATAGCCGTCGGTGCGGGAGGGCTTGTAGTCGAAGTGGCGCGGGCCGTCGTACTTGGGGCCGCCGTTAGGGAAGCCATTTTCGAGGAGGTCCACGGTGAAGAAGGCGCTGGTGAGGTCGCCGTGGCCGAAGACGAGATCCTGGTCGTATTTGATACCGCGCTGTCCGTTCAGGTCGATGTGGAAGAGCTTCCCGGCCCACAGCGCCTGGGCGATGCCGTGGGTGAAGTTCAGTCCCGCCATCTGCTCGTGGCCGGTTTCCGGGTTGAGCCCCACGATGTCGCCGTGTTCGAGCTGGGCGATGAAGGCCAGTCCGTGGCCGACGGTGGGCAGGAAGATGTCGCCACGGGGCTCGTTGGGCTTGGGCTCCAGGGCGATCCGCAGGCCGTAGCCCTTGTCCTTGATGTACGCCGCGGCCGTGTCCACGCCTTCCTTCATCCGGTCCAGGGCAGCGGAGAGGTCCTTGGAACCGTCGTACTCGCTGCCTTCGCGTCCGCCCCACATGACGAAGGTTTCTGCACCCAGCTCGGCGGCGAGGTCGATGTTCTGAAGGACCTTGCTGAGCGCGAAACGGCGGACGGAACGGTCGTTGGAAGTGAAGCCGCCGTCCTTGAAGACCGGGTGGCTGAACAGATTGGTGGTCACCATTGGTGTCTTCAGGCCGGTCTCTGCCAAGGCTGCCTTGAAGTTCTTCAGGATCAGTTCGCGCTCGGAGGCTGTGGCGTCGAACGGGACCAGATCGTTGTCGTGGAAGGTGATGCCGTATGCGCCGAGTTCGCTGAGCTTGTGGACGGCCTCGACGGGGTCCAGGGCCGGGCGGGTGGCGACGCCGAACGGATCGGCGCCGGTCCAGCCGACGGTCCAAAGGCCGAAAGTGAACTTGTCAACGGGGGAGGGTGAGAGAGTCATGAAGCGTCCTTGGTTCAGAAATTTGGAGGTTTGGGTTCAGATTGCGTCCACCGCCGCAGCGGCTGTTGATCAATTAGTTTTCAATCTGAACTATATGCATCATGATTGACTAAGGTCAATGATGAAGGCGGCGGAAATGTCACTCGGAAAAAATACCGACGGCGGTGCGGGGCGTCCTGCCCCCGGGCGTGTCGAGGATGTCCGGCGCGGAAACCTGGTGCGCATCCTGGCGTCCCTGGCGGAGCCACGCACTGATCCGGACGTACGCCCTACCCGCGCCGACCTGGCCGCCCGGACCGGCCTGACCAAGGCCTCCGTGTCCAGCCTCGTCGCCGAGCTCGTGGACGCCGGACTGGTGGCGGAATCCGGTGCTGCCCGGGACGGTGAACGCGGCCGCCCTGGCGTGGGCCTTGAGCTCAGCACCTGTCGCGGCGTGGTGGGCATGGAAATCAATGTCGACTACATTTCGGCCGGGCTCCTTGACCTTGGCGGGACCCTGCGGATCCACAGGACACTGGAAAGCGGCAACCGCGGCAAATCACCCCAATCCGTGATGGCCCTGCTGGCGGGACTCGTCACTGATGTTGCCTCAGAGGCCTCCGCAGCCGGAATCGAAATCCTTGGCGGGGGACTGGCTGTTCCCGGCCTTGTGGACACCGGATCCGGAACTGTTTCCAGCGCCCCCAACCTTAAATGGCACGGGGTTGTCCTTGAGCTGCACGGGTTGCTGCCGGGGGCGCCACAGGGCACTCTCCTGCATAACGAGGCAAACTGCGCTGCGCTGGCCGAGCTCTGGTACGGACACGGCGTGGATTTCCAGGACTACCTCTTTGTCTCCGGCGAAGTGGGCGTCGGCGGCGGCCTCGTCATCGGCTCACGGCTCTTTGCGGGTCCCCGCGGGCAGGCCGGCGAAGTAGGCCACGTGGTGGTGGATCCTTCGGGACCGGACTGTTCGTGCGGCGGCCGCGGCTGCCTGGAAACTTTCGCGGGCCAGGAGGCCATCTTCGCTGAGGCCGGCATTCCCGACGGGACCGCCTCCGCGCGGCTCGAACAACTCACCGCACTGCTTGAAGCCGGAAACGCGGCCGCCATTTCCGCAGTGTCGCGCGCCGGCCACTACCTCGGGATCGCCGCGGCGTCCACTGCCCGGTTGATGGACCTCTCCGCCGTGGTCCTCGGCGGCCATTTCACCCGGATGGGACCGTGGATCGCACCCGCCGTGGTCCGGAGCCTGGCCGACTATGCGCCTGGCGTCGTAGGCCCGGCCAGTGTGGCAATCTCGGAACTCGGCCAGTCGGCCGCCCTCCTGGGAGCAGCCGGAAGTGCCCTGCGTTCCGTCCTGGCCGCACCACAGGGGTTGAGGCCGGGACCCTAGACTTTCGGGACCGGCAAGATCTCATGCTCGAACGGCGAGCCTGACCACTGCCCGGCCGGGTACCGCATCGCTGACCACCTCGAAGCCGGCGTCGAGGAACAGCTTCAACGTTCCCTGGTACAGGTCCGCCGGGCCGGCTTTGGGGCGCAGCACCGGATCCACCGGGTAGCCTTCCACACTGCCGGCGCCATGACCTATGGCATGTCCGACGGCGGCGCGAAGCAGTGCTGCAGCCACGCCGCTGCGGCGGTGCCCCGGTGCGACGACGAAACAGGTCACCGACCAAATAGACCCCTCGGGACCGTCCTCCGGCTGGCTGTGCACGGCCGGTCCGGCCGCCTTGAATACCTGCGAACGCAGGATACGCGCGTAGCAGTCGCGCGGTTCAACCGCACACCAGCCCACCGGCTGTCCGTCCCGGAAGGCGAGGACCCCCGGTGCCGGGGCATCGGCGTCGAACCTTGCCCGCAACTGTTTCTTCCGGTCCCCGGGCGTGGAGTCATTCCATCCGGCACCCGTCAGGGCGAAGAACCTGCACCAGCAGCGCGACGGCTCACCGCGTACTCCGAAGAGGCGTTCGACGTCGGGCCAGTCGGCCGGCGCTGTAGTCACGGGCGCTGCGGTCACGGGCACCAGCCATGTCCGGCGAGCCAGGTGGCACAGAGTTCCGTCCATCGCTCGACCCCGGCCACCCCGTCAGCGAGACCCAGACCGTGGCGGCCGTGCGGAAAGATATGCAACTCCGCAGGGACGGCTGCCCGGCGCAGCGCCAGGGCATAGAGCAGGCTGTGTTCCACATCGACGGCTTCGTCGTCAGACGTGTGCCAGATGAAGGCCGGGGGAGTGCGGCCCGTGACGGTCAGCTCGGCGGAGAGCTCTTCCAGGAGGCCACCGGGCGGTGAGCCGCCGAGCAGGTTGTTGATGCTGCCCTGGTGGACGGACGCCTGGAAGGACACGACGGGGTAGCAGAGGACGGCGAGGTCCGGCCGGGACTCCGGCAGGTCGAGAGCGTCGTCTCCGGCGGAAAGGCCCGAGGCCAGGGTGGCAGCCAGGTGGCCGCCCGCGGAGAATCCCAGCACCCCCACGCGCGAGCTCTCCACCGGGAGTCCGTGGCTGCCCCGCCTGATCCAGGCCAGGGCGGCCTTCGCGTCCGCCAGCGGGGCCGGGTGGCGGTGCGGAGCCACCCGATACCGGAGCACGAAGGCGTGGATGCCCAGCGACGCCAGCCATTCAGCCACCGGTTCGGCTTCGTGGTCGGCGTGGTGTTCGTAGCCACCGCCCGGAAGGACCAGCATCGCCGGGGGCCTCCGGGCAGAAGGCTGGCGGGCCGGGATGGCGCTGAGGCCGGCCGGCATCGCGGGACCGCCGCTCAGGCGGTCCACTCGGTGCTCCGCCTGAGCGTCACCTGACCCGTGACAGCCGGACCGTCGTCGTGGTGTCCTTCGGTACCGTCGGGACCGGGCCCCGCGGTGCTCAGGGTGGCCAGGCGGCCGATTTCCTCCAGCGGAAGGCGGACGGTTGAGAGTCCCGGGCGGAAGTCCCGCAGGGTTTCGATGTCGTCGAACCCGGCGATCAGGGCGTCGCGGGGAATCCTGAATCCCTGGGCACGGAGCGCTGCCGTGGCGCCGATTGCCATGACGTCGTTCGCGGCGAAGATGCACAGGTCGGGCCTTGCGCCCTCGGTCGCTGGTTCGGTTTGCCGTGCATTCCTCAAGCGTTCGGCCAGCGCGAGGCCGGCGTCGTAGCCGCCGGCGCGGTTGAAGGATGCCCGGAGGACTTCAGCTGCGGGGCGGCCGGCCGCGGCAAGGCCGGACTGGAAGCCCCGGATCCGGTCATCTGAGGTGATGAGTCCCTCGGGTCCGCCGATGACCACGAAGTCGCCCGAGTGGCTTGCCGCCAGCTTTCCGGCGAGTTCCGCAGCAAGTTCTTCGTTCGGCACTTCCACCAAGTGATATCCGTCCAGCGCGCCGGCTCCGACGATGGCCTGGCCCACCACACCAACATGCCCGCCGTTGCGGCAGTAGCGGTCCAGTTCGGCGGCCAGCTCGGCATTGCCCTCTGCGTCCTCCGGCCGGCTGGACCGTGAGCCGGCAATGACAATGGCGTCGGCCCGTCTGGCCGCAAATGCGGCTACTGCTTCCTTCTCATCGGCCGGCGTGCCCCCCGTGGTGGCCAGCAGCACCATCTTGTGCTGCTCGCGGGCCACTTCCTGCACCCCGCGGGCAATGGCCGAAAAATACGGATCGGCGATGTCGTGCACAATCAGGCCCACGAGTCCGGAGCTGGACTTCGCGAGCGCCTGGGCCTGGGCGTTGGGGATGTAGCCGAGGGCTTCTGCCGCCTGCCGGACCCGCTCGGAAACTCCCGGGCCGGGTTTGCGGGCGGAACCGTTGAGGACGCGTGATGCAGTAGCCGGTGAGACCCCGGCCAGTCGTGCCACCTCGGTGAGGGTACTTGCAGCCACCGGTTTCTCCTGTTCAGCCAACGTACGCGTAGTGGCCATTATGGCAGTTTGAACGACTTTCGGGAAAGCGCTTGCCATGCGGCGCCGGAAGATGCATCATAAATGCAGTGGGAACGCGCTTTCCCAACGCCTGATGAGATTACGAACTGTGGAGGACACATGGGCTTCGAAACAAAGACGATCCGTATCGCCATGAACGGCATTACCGGCCGGATGGGCTACCGCCAGCACCTGCTGCGCTCCATCCTCCCCATCCGCGACGCCGGAGGCTTCACCCTCGAGGACGGCACCAAGGTCCAGGTCGAACCGATCCTGGTCGGTCGCAATGAAGCGAAGATCCGGGAGCTCGCCGAGCTGCACAAGGTCTCCGAGTGGTCCACCGACCTGGACGCCGTCATCAACGACCCTACGGTGGACATTGTCTTTGATGCATCCATGACCAACCTCCGGGCAGCGACGCTGAAGAAGGCCATGCGCGCCGGCAAGCACATCTTCACCGAAAAGCCCACGGCCGAAACCCTCGAAGAGGCCATCGAACTGGCCCGGATCGGGAAGGAAGCCGGTGTCACTGCCGGTGTCGTGCACGACAAGCTGTACCTGCCCGGCCTGGTCAAGCTGCGCCGCCTCGTGGATGAAGGCTTTTTCGGCCGCATCCTGTCCATCCGCGGAGAATTCGGCTACTGGGTCTTCGAAGGTGACATTCAGGCAGCTCAGCGCCCGTCCTGGAACTACCGCAAGGAAGACGGCGGCGGCATGACCACCGACATGTTCTGCCACTGGAACTACGTCCTCGAAGGCATCATCGGCAAGGTCAAGAGCGTCAACGCCAAGACCGCTACCCACATTCCGGCCCGCTGGGACGAGGCCGGCAAGGAATACAAGGCCACGGCCGACGACGCCTCCTACGGCATCTTCGAACTCGAAACCCCCGCGGGCGAGCCCGTCATCGGCCAGATCAACTCCTCCTGGGCCGTCCGCGTCTACCGCGACGAACTTGTTGAGTTCCAGATCGACGGCACCCACGGTTCCGCCGTCGCCGGCCTGAACAAGTGCGTCGCCCAGCAGCGTGCACACACTCCCAAGCCGGTCTGGAACCCGGACCTGCCCGTCACGGAATCGTTCCGCAGCCAGTGGCAGGAAGTCCCCGCCAACGCCGAACTGGACAACGGCTTCAAGCTGCAGTGGGAAGAATTCCTGCGGGACGTCGTCGCCGGCCGCGAACACCGTTTCGGCCTGCTCTCCGCCGCCCGCGGCGTCCAGCTCGCCGAGCTCGGCCTGCAGTCCAACGACGAACGCCGCACCATCGACATCCCGGAGATCTCGCTCTGATGACATCACTGATCCTACCCACCCACGACGGCGGAACCCGCGAATACCGGCTCCAGTCCGCCCCGGCTTGGTCCCGGCCCGCCGCGCCCATCACCTCGCGCCACGCCTATGCAGCGGCCCACGTCATCCCGGAAGTCACCGCGGACAACACCCCGGGCGCCCCGGCGCAGCTCGACTGGGATGCCACGCTGGCCTACCGGCACGAGCTGTGGTCCTACGGCCTCGGCGTTGCCGATGCGATGGACACGGCACAGCGTGGCATGGGCCTTGACTGGGCAGCGACCCAGCAGCTCATCAAGCGCACCGGCGCAGAGGCCGCGTCAGTGGTCTCCTCGCGCAGCGCCGCCACGGCCGGCAAGTCCGTCCGCGACCTGGTGTCCTGCGGCGCCGGTACCGACCAACTGGATCCGGCCGCCCTGCCGCCGGGCGCTGCGGGCATCCAGGCCGTCATCGACGCCTACCGCGAGCAGATCGCCGTCGTGTCCGAAGCCGGCCCCAAGGTGATCCTCATGGCCTCCCGTGCCCTGGCGAAGGTGGCCGGCGGAGCAGACGACTACTTGCATGTTTACTCGACCCTCCTGCGGGAAGTTGACCAGCCCGTCATCCTGCACTGGCTCGGAACCATGTTTGATCCTGCCCTGGCCGGCTACTGGGGCTCCGACGACGTCACCACGGCCACCGATACGTTCCTGTCCCTGATCCGCGAACATTCGGACAAGGTGGACGGCGTCAAGGTCTCGCTCCTGGACGCGAGCCATGAAGTCGCACTCCGCGCCAACCTCCCCGAGGGCGTCCGCCTCTACACGGGCGACGACTTCAACTACCCGGAACTGATCGACGGCGACGGCACCCGCCATTCGGACGCCCTGCTGGGCATCTTCGCCGCCATCTATCCGGCGGCCTCGGCAGCGCTGCAAAGCTACGACGCCGGCGACGCCGTCAAAGCCCGTGCCATCCTGGACTCCACCCGGGAGCTGGGCAAGCACATCTTTAGCGCCCCCACGTTTTACTACAAGACCGGGATCGCGTTCATGTCCTGGCTCAACGGGAAGCAGCCGGGCTTCCAGATGGTCGGCGGGCTGCACTCGGGCCGCTCCGTGGTGCATCTGGCGAGGACCTTCGAGCTGGCAGACCAGGCCGGGCTGTTGAAGGACCCGGCCCTGGCCGCGTTCCGGATGTCGGACTACCTGCGGATCAACGGAGTGGGAGTATGAGCGACTTCTCAGGTGCCGACTTCGGAAGGCTTTCCCTCAACAGCGCCACCACCAAGAAGTGGACCCTGGCGGAGGCCGTTGACGGTTGCGCCCGGGCCGGCATCCCCGCGATCGGCCCGTGGCGTGACCGCGTGCACGAGGTCGGCGTCGACAAGGCGGCCAAGCTCATCAGGGACGCCGGCCTGCGCGTCTCATCGCTGTGCCGTGGCGGCTTCCTGACGGCAGTTGACGCCGAGGGGCAGGCTGCTGCGCTCGCCGACAACCGCGCCGCGATCCTCGAAGCCGTGGCGTTGGACACCCACGAGCTGTTCCTGGTGGTCGGCGGCCTTGCGCCGGGGGAGAAGGACGTGGTGGCTGCCCGCCAGCGCGTCGCTGACCGCCTCGCGGACCTGGTTCCCTTCGCCGTCGAGAATGGCGTCCGGCTGGTGCTGGAGCCGCTGCACCCCATGTACGCCGCGGACCGCGCCCTGATCTCCACGCTCGGCCAGGCGCTGGACCTGGCGGCACCGTACGACGCGAAGGCGGTCGGCGTCGCCGTCGACACCTTCCACGTCTGGTGGGATCCGGAACTGAAGGCGCAGATCGAACGGGCCGGCAGGGAGAACCGTATTGCCTCCTACCAGGTGTGCGACTTCAACCTGCCCATCGCGGCCGATGCGCTGTTGTCCCGGGGCATGATGGGCGACGGCGTTATTGACTTCGCGACCATCGGCACCTGGGTCCGGGACGCCGGCTACACCGGCGACATCGAAGTGGAAATCTTCAACCAGGAAATCTGGGACGCCGACGGCGACAGCGTCCTGGCAACCATGAAGGAGCGCTACGCGGGACTCGTCCTGCCGTACGCCTGACCACTTCCGACCTGACCGCATCCAGCTTGACCGCTTCCATCCGACGGCCCGATACCGCCCCCAACGGTGCCGGGCCGTCGTCGTGTTCCCTTAGCCGTCCTGTTCCCTTAGCCGTCCTGTTCCCTTAACAGGACGGATGCTCGCGCGTATTGTCGTGCGGAGGAGGACTACACATGAATGAGCAGATCAAGGACGCTGAAGCCACGGTGCTTGTGACGGCCCCGGGGAGCGCGGTGTGGGAGGCGCTGACCGATCCCGGGATCGTCAAACAATATTTCCTCGGCACCAACCTGACCACTACCTGGCGGGAAGGTGACCCCGTGACGTTCGCGGGGGAGTGGAAAGGCAAGAGCTATGAGGACAAGGGCATAGTCCTCGAAAACCGGCCCGGGGAGCTGCTCCGCATCACCCATTACAGCCCGCTGTCGGGGCTGCCGGACGTGCCGGAAAACTACCACACTGTTGAGTACCGGCTGGATGAGACGCCGGCGGGAACGCAGGTCACGATCAGGCAGGGAAACAACAAGAGCGATTCCGAGGTGGAAGAGTCCGCGAAACTCTGGGAAATGGTACTGGGAAACCTCAAGGAACTGCTGGAACGCTGACGGCATTGTGCCTGCCGGGGTGGCGGGCCGGGGAGGAGTGCCCCGTCGACAAGAAGGACGTCCGGGGCTAGCTTGGGCACATGACTGAGATTCCAGACGAAGACGGCAGCGCGCGCGGCGACGACGGCACGTCACGGCCGGCAGACGAGGCAGCACGGGATTCCATCGCCGGTGACCTGGCCGCAACGATCGAGCCCGACATCGCTGAGATGGATGACACGCCGGAGGGGCACCCCGGCGTCGATCACGGGTGACGCGGCCCCGCCGCTCTCATGGTGGACGGCTGCGCCTTGCCTAGCGGACCCGTTGCGCAAGCACTCGGCGTCGATGGGCCGCGGCGCGCAGCTGGATGATTCTGGCTGCGCCGGCAACTGCCACAAGCACCCCGCCGCCCACAGCCGCTATGAAGAGTGCAATTCCCAGCGGAACGGCGCCCTCCAGCCCGAAATATCTGACCTGCACATAGTCCTGGTTCTGCAGGATAAAGATGATCAGGAGGACCATCACCGCCAACGCGGTGGCGACGGCGGCCCAGACCATTCCTGCGCGCGTCACATGCCGGTCCTCTGTCGGAATCGGTGCAGTTGGTGTGGCGCGCGGGCCCGGAGCCTGGCCAGGTCCGTCCGGAACCTGCACGCCTTGGGCCGGGGTGCCCTGGGCCGGCCGAGCTGCGGGGGTCGGCGGAACCGCGTTTGCTTCGTTCGGCTCGTAGTCCGGTGATTGCTGAGTCATTCGGTCCATCCTCTTCGAGGTGATCCACCGTCGTGGAAGGTGCGGCGCCGGCGCCACTTCAAATGAGCCGGCGCCGCCATCAAATCATAAGCATGCTTAGCGTAAATTGCGTGGAGAAGGGCGCGATCCCTTATTCCTGCATGTCACTTAATACTGTCCTTATTTTGTTGTTGGGTGGTTCCGCGGCCGTTGTAGGGTCGTGGCTACCCGGGGGAGGCGGGTATGGCTTTGTTGCGACGTGGAGATCCGGCGGTGATCTGCACAACGAAACGCGATCGAGTCGATCAACGCCCGCTACCGGAGGGCAATGAGGGCCCGCGGGCACTTTCCGAACGAGGCCGCGGCCCTGAAATGCCTGAATCTGGTCACCAGGTCCCTTGATCCGACCGGCGTCGGTCGGGCACTCTCGGTGATGAAGTGGAGGCCTGCGCTGAACGCGTTCGCGTTTACCTTCGCCGGTCGGTCCGAAAGAACCACTCACTAATGAAAACCGGCCGGACCCACACACTGTTTATCGGACAGCCCGATGTGATTGTTCGAGGTGCGCGAAAATGCACTGAGGGGCAGTTCTTCGCCGGGCGGTCATGCGGCAGGCTTGAATTGGCCCCGTCGTGATGTGATCCGCCTCGGAGGCCCAGATCTGAAGCGACTCACCGCCACCGGCGCGGGGTGTCAAGCGATGACGAAGCGCTGCATCATGTCGTTGTCCTCGTGCTCGAGGATGTGGCAGTGCCACACGTAGGGCCCGGTGAACGAGCTCTGGAAGGCGGTCACGGAGCCGCCCGCGTTCGCGGCGAACGGTACAACGATACGGGTGACCTCCCCGGGCATGGCTATAACGGTGTCCTTCCACCCGCGTTCGTTGGCGGGGGGCACCTGCGGTCCGCCTCTCAGGAACGCAGCAACCGGTGCCGGCGGGAACGGACCGGTGTTCGGCGCCAACGGCTGGGGACCGTAGTTGGCGGCGAGGTAGCCCGCAGAGTCGAACTTCTGCCGGTTGAGCACCTGGAACTGGGTGAAGTGCAGGTGGATCGGGTGGGCATCGACGGTGGTGTTGACCAGTTCCCACTCTTCGAGGGTGTCCGTGCCGACCGTTGTCGTGGCGCCTGCGGCCTCAAAGTTCCTGTTGTTCAGCAACACCATGAGCGGAGAGCCCAGCGCGTTGAGGTTTTCGACCAGGGACATGGACCGGACGGCCGTAACGGGCCGGGCCGGGGTGGCCAGCGGAGTGATGGGCGCGGCGCGCAGAGTCGTAGGCAGCGGTGCTGTCCACCCGGGTGCACTGGTCACCGTGAACTGCATGATCTGAGGCAGGGGCGACCCGCCCCGCTTGGGTGCGCGCGGACCTCCCGGGAACGGCACGCGGGCGTCGTTAGTGAGAAGGACGTTGGCGCCTGGCTTCAGTCCGGCGAAGTCGATCACGAGGTCGGCCCGTTCACCCGGGCCGAGTAACAGCGTGTTTAGGGGTACGGGAGCGTTGAGCAGGCCCCCATCCGAGCCGATCTGGAAGAACGTGTTGGCGGGGCCGGCGGACTTGAGGCTGAGATTATAGAAACGGGCGTTCGACCCGTTGTATACGCGGAACCGGTACTTGCCCCGGGCGACGTTGAGGTTTGGCCATGCCTTGCCGTTGACCGTTGCGACGTCGCCGAAGAATTCGGGGGCCCACGGCCGGCCGGACGTTCCGGGATTGGCATTGGCCGGGTAGAGGAAGGTGCCGTTGCTGTTGAACATTCGGTCCTGGATGATCAGCGGTGCCTCGAATGGGGCAGGTGGCAGGCCGGTGGTGCCGTCTCCGGGGTCGTCGCCGTTGCGAACCAGGTAGCCGCCGGCAAGTCCTGCGAGCACGTTTAGCCTGGTGATCCCCAGGGCATGATCGTGGTACCAGAGTCCGGCAGCCTCCTGAGTGTTTTCGTAATGGTAGGTCTTCGATGCGCCAGTCACGAAGGTATCGGTTGGGTCACCGTCGTTGCCCGGGCTGGTGTTCCCGCCATGCAGGTGTGTGGAGACCCGGGGGGTGGTGGCGTCGGCGGCGACGGCGCCTTCGAAGCCGAAGTCGATGGCGGACGCCAGCGGGTGCGCGCCGAGACTGTTGACCATTGTCAGGTCGAACGGAACGCCCTGCCTGGCCACGATGACGGGGCCGAGGTAGTTCTGCGAGACGGTACCGCCCCGGTAGGCATACGTCGGGGTTGCTGCCAGCGCAGTGTGGAATTGATGAGTTGCATTGACCATCTCGATGGTTGCGCTGCCACCGCCCGTAGCATCGATGACGCCCAGTTCCGACAGCGTCGGCAGTTGCTCGGTGAAGGGCGTGATCCCCGGCGGAACGGCCGCGGAGGCCGCCGATGTGATGACCGGTGCAAGCAGGAATCCTGCACCGACGGCCGCGCCGGCCTCAAACAGGGTTCTTCTTGTGATGTCCATGTCATGCACTCCCACCCAGTTCATCTATCGGAATAAGTCGAAGGATACGGTCACAGCCGTGACAGCGCAGGAGTAGCTCCCACTAGTGTTTGGACAGACCCACACTTGGTCCGTCGTGGGACCACCTGCGGTCCGGTGATTCGATACAGGAACGTGACTGCGGCGGCGGTCATGCCTTGATGCTGGGAAGTCCCGGCGCGCCATCTTTGCCGTGGCACGCCCTGCTTCGAAGCATCACTGCCGGGGTGTTCTCATTCGCCCCCGGCCACGACCCGGAGCGGGACTGCCAATATCCGTTGACAACGTTATTGAGATTCCTCCGGAGACTGCCGGCTGGAAGGGCGGAGGGGTGCACTGGCAGCCTCGATGGAGGTCTCGAATCCTGAGGTCCGCAGAATGAACAAAGCGGACCGCCCCTGCAGTTGATGCAGGGGCGGGCCGCCTCGTTCTTGTGCCCCAGGAGGGAATCGAACCCCCGACCGGCGGATTAGGGGATGCTGGTTTTCGTCATTGTTCAGTGAATGCCATTGGTGCCTAGATTACGGGGGAAATGGCTGAGCGGGTGGCGGAATGCGTTCATCGATGGTCGTTGATAATCGTTGTTTCCGGTGGGTAAGCGGTGGGCCTACAGACTGAAGGCGCCGGCACTGACGTGCCATACTGGCCGCATGACTGAATGGAAGGACTACCAGCACGCGAACAACTACCTGCTGGCTCGATACTTCAATACGAAGGCACTTATCACGCATGAGGAACCTAGTCACGTGGATCAATAGCCTGCCGACCGAGCCAAATTAGTTGGCTATTCGGGCAAGAACCCCGGCAGACGCTTTCCCCATCTAATGGCGCGGAGCCCAGGCGGGCATTCGTTATGTTCTATGATGTCCCACTCTGACGCAGTAAGGCGGCGAACGTTCCCCGCGGGGATCCACGCCCATTGCGTGTGCCCGTCGTCATTTCGCCAAGACACACAGACTTGATCGCGGCTCCATCGCGACGCTTCGCCGTGGACCTGGACTGTCCCGCCCGCGGTAAGGGGTATGCCAGCCTCGACCTTGGGCCAGTTCCCGTACTCCCACGACTGCACATCTTCGGGTGAACCCGCCAGCTCGGGCGCCAGATAGTCGTAGTCGACGCCGGAGAGGGTGAAAGTGGGCATGCCGTAAATATATCGGCCCTGGAGCATGAGTAGCCGCACTACAGCTTGAGTATCCACCTTCACCACGGGATGGCACACTAAGCCGACGGTCCGACGGTGTACGGCCCGATTCGGGGCCGGCGGGGGCTCAGCGCTGGCGCCGCTCCTCCAGAAACTCCTCAAAGGTTCTCGGCAAGCTCAACTTGTCTGGCCCGTTCTCCGTATGTGTGAACCATGCCCCTGTCACTGGCGCACCGGCCCTTACTACCTCCAGTATTAGGTCCCCCGGCACCTCATTCAGGGGTCCGGCAAGGAGCCGGGCCTGCGTCTCCTCGGAGAGCTGATCCCACCATGTCTGTGGTTCTGCAAAGTTGGTCATGGGGTGAGCATAGCCGACCGAAAAAGGCCCCGAACCTCCTAAGGGATCCGGGGACATGGACCAAGAAAGGCCACCCTGCGCCTACGCGAATGGGTCCGCCTCGGGCTCGGCCGCCCACTCGTCGCCTTTGTCGTGGTGCTCGCGAATCCATTCCACCAAGCGAATGACATCGTCCTCGTGGAGCATGAGGCGCTTGCCGAGGCGCGTGTGGATACCGGAGACTCGGCAGTAGCTCCGCAGCGCAGACTTGCTGATGCCTAGCTCTGGGGCGACTTCCTCCGGTGTCCGGAATAGTGCTTTCGCAGGCGGTATGGGCGGGCGCTGACGTTCTTCTGGCGGGCCGGGCCATCCTTCTACGTCTTCCGCGTAGCGGCTGAGCGGGCGGTGCCCGCCTTTAGGCTCAGTGGGAAGGGACCTCA
Organism: Arthrobacter sp. GW460-12-1-14-TSB2; assembly: GCF_059423525.1. Lineage (NCBI taxonomy): Bacteria > Bacillati > Actinomycetota > Actinomycetes > Micrococcales > Micrococcaceae > Arthrobacter > Arthrobacter sp. GW460-12-1-14-TSB2. The sequence goes on along the minus strand of NZ_JBWKYC010000001.1, from coordinate 601,713 downwards.
ACCAGCCCTGGAGTTCCTCGGCAAGGATGACCGGCTTGGTGTTGGCATATCGGGCCAGGAGGTCGTGGTGCCGTATGGCAATACGTAACGTGCTGACGCTGTAGCCGGTGGCTGCGGCCGCCTCTTCTAGGTTGTAAGCGAGCTTGGAGTTTTCGACGGTACCCGGATCCAGGTTCATGCCGACGATGCTAGGCCAGGGAGTAGGGATATGAGTACTTATGATCGACGGATGGACGATTCGCCGCTGCTCACTGCCGCCGAGGTGGCCGCGAAGCTGAGCGTGTCCACGGAAACGGTGCGTCGTATGTGCAAGGCCGGCAAATGGCCTCACATCAAAATCGGCCGACTCTACCGGTTCTCCGAAGCGCACTATCAGGTCATCATCATGCCGCCATCTAAACCCGAGCATCGGCCCCGCACGCAGCGTGAGCGTATTAGACAGATGCTCAGCTCGATAGAGCCGTTAGATGCTAGCCCGCAGCCCGGAGTGTCAAGTGGCACGCCAGCCACCATATGATCGCTGGCTGCAGAATCTGAGTGGCCTCCAGCTATGCTTTCGGATCCTCGTTCCATACGTGGGCGAGCTCTGAGTGGTCGAGCACACCCTTGGACTCAAGCATGAAGGTGAGCCGCTGCAGCGCGTTGTGCGAGGCAACGTATGCGCGTGCCAACGTGTCGTCACCGGGACCAATCATCGCCTGTAACGCAAGGTCCGCTTCGGATGCAATGATGGCAGGCGTCCTATCAAGAGGAGTTGTCCTCATCACCCGTTCGTTCGCTTTGGCCTTCTGGTACTCGATCGTCAGGGTGAGGTACCGCTCCATAGCGCTCACTGCGCGTCCTCAATGGTTACGCCAGCCCGGGCAAGCGATTCCCTGATGGGGCGATAACCGATACTGAGGTGGTCAACTTCCAACTGGTATAGCAGCTCCAGCAGGCGCACGTCAGTTTCGGAAACGGACCGCTCGGGATCGGCGTCCTGGCTTTCGTAATGGGTGTCGAAGACTGGCAGCCAGCGTCGGGCATCAGGCAACGTGTAGTAGAGCTTCCTGTCGATCAGTGCGCCATTCCAGAAAATGTCGATGCGTTCCAAGTCCACCGTGGAGCCTTTTGTTGTGACCATCGAGGGGAAGTGCTCGTTGGCCCAGTCGTAATCTTCCGATCGGTCTTCTTCCATGCCGAAGGCGATAGTAAGTGACACATTTCCACGGTAGGTAGCTCGGTGCGGATGCTGCTTTAGGCCCAGCCCCCATGTCTCTTTGCCGTCATTCCAGCTGGTCCAGTCCTCGACGTAGGACGATCCACTTCCGCTGTGGCAGGGAACATACAGCCAGTCGTCTGCTGACGATTGGCTGAAAATCGCATAAATTTCGGACAGCTGCACTGATCCCCCAGATCCCTTGGCGCCCGCCGTTGGAGCGTCTGGAACATTCCTACCACCTTTTGCGACTCGTAGCCTGCCGATGCAGGTGAAGAACTGCATGTTCGGGATGCTTGGCTAGTGCTTCGGCATCCTGAAGAATACGGGCTATGCCAGACATGCCGTCGCTTCATCCTGAGTGGGATCTTATGTACAGAAGAGGGCTCAGTGTCCGTCGCGTTGCTGAGGTGTGCGGAGCGGTTCGTGGGACGGTGGACCGGCATATTCGGCTGCAGAAACTCAGGGATCCGAACCTCCGGATCGAGCACGAGCGAAACCGCCCCGCGCCTCGACGGCCACTGCCCACGATTTGGTTGGCGCGGTTCGAAGCCGTCCGCGCTTACCGTGAGCGGAACGGATGCTTCCCGTCCTCAAGAAGCAAGGACGTCGATGAGCAGAGGATGGCCCGGTGGCTCACCGACCAACGTACGAGTCATCGGCGGGGGACTCTGACCACGGAGCGGGCGGAGGCACTTGCTGCTATCCCCGGCTGGGAGACGCCCCTGCGGCCGGTCGTCGACGATGAACGCTGGCAGAAACGCCTGACCGAGCTCTTAGAGTTTCACGAACGCAACGGGCGTTGGCCCAGCTATCGGACCGCTGCCACGGCCGCGGAACGGGTGCTGGGCGTCTGGCTTCACGCCCGTCGACAGGAAGCGTCACAGGGAAACCTCACTGGGGATCGCCGTCGTGCGCTGGACGATGAAGTTCCTGGCTGGAACACTTGGCGGTCATCAACTGAAGTGCGACGGCTAGCCTAGAGCTGGCACGCGAATACGCCGCATTCCCTTGAAGGAAGCGTGCCGGTCCATGTCGTGCAGGCGCGGCTCGGGCACGAGGACCCACAGACCACCCTGCGCGTGTACGCACGCTTGGCCCAGGCTCGGGTGAGGCGGGGAGCGGGTCCAGCAGCGGGCTAGGATAGTTCGATGATTTACCCGTTAGCGACATCCGTAGCCGAGCAAGTCTCGCAGACACCAGTGGACTACACGCCTGCCATTATTGGCCTGTCCGGGGTCGTCGTGGGTGGCATAATTCAGGTTCTTGCTCAGACCGCAAAGGAGCGCGCAGCGAGAGTTGCCTCCGTAAGAGCAGATGTCATGGACTTCGCACAGAAGGCCATGGTGATGGCGGACAACCTGGCTGAGTTAGAAGCAATCCGCAACAAAAAGCCCTACTGGTGGGCGTCACTGACGGCCGATAATTTGAAAGCCAAATCAGATGAGCACACGGCAAATACTAAAGCTGCCCACAGGGCTGGCATTTTATTGGCCAAGGCAAGTGATCCGAGAGTCGCGGATTACTCATACCGAGTTCTGGTCCAGTGCATGAAATTCAGCAACGCACGCGAAGGGCTGTTTGGCGTCGGCGTTAGGGATGAAGCCGTTAGGGCGGCGACGCACACCGAATTGCGCAGGGAAATCCAGATACTCATCAACATGGTTGCACCACGAAAGTACGAGCGCCATTCGCGATTCAGATCCGCGAAGTCCGCGACAAGGCTGGCTGATAAACAGCGAAGTAGTCGGCCGTACGGAAAGGCAGGCGATCGCCCCAGGAAAGCATCCGAGTGAATGCCAATCGGCAGTCCGCTAGGTATGGGCATCGTTTCAAGCCGCGCTTAGTTGCATCAGGAAAACTTATTGTCCGACCGTGGTCGTAGGCTCCGCTGATGCTCGCAGACACCAAAAGGCCCTGATCGACGCCCGGTTGGCACCTATAAATACGCCTGATCACTTGACCTCGTAAACAGGATGCTCCTCACGGAGGCAGCACACGCGTACCCGGCCGGAAGCGGTCGCGCGCCTGAACAACTGAAGCCGGTCGCGCCTACCCTTCAATAGCCGGGGGTACGACCTAGCCGAGGGGTCCATCATGGGTGTCCAAGTTGTCGCCGTCGCTGGACTCGTCGGCACTTTCGGCTCCATCTAGCGGGGTCTCGGAGTCTAAGAGCTCTGACATTGCATCCGCTGGTACTTCCCGGAAGCTCTCGTTCGTGGAGTCGGGTAAGTACAGTCTGAAAGGCCATTGCCCGTCAGTAGCGCAGGCGTGACAAACGTCAATGACTTGCGACGCCTCAAGTTTCTTGCCATTCATTTTGGCGACGGCTTTGTTTACGGCATCTTCGCAGTCCCGGTCGACCGCAAAGATCGGGTACTCCCGAGCCCGCCAGACACCCTTGAGCACATGCGCCCCGTGAAAGACGAAGTCCTCCACCGTATGCGTTTTTTCGTCATTCTTCGATCCTTTGGCGTGATGGGCGGCAAGCCCCATAGCCCAAGCGACTTCCACGGAGAGCGTGAAATAACGCCTTTCAGCTCGTCCGATGACGCGGAAACCAGTATCGATGCTTGGGCCGAAGTAGTCGTAGAGGTATTTTGTCGGGGTGCGATTTCCCGACAGCGCGCTCTGGTTCAAATAAACGACCGGTTGGTCTGAGTCTCCGTATTCTGGTTTACGCGGTATGGTCGACTCGCTGTCAGGACCGGGAAACGTCGCGATGAACGCGCCACCTTTGAGCGCCATTTTCGGCTCGGCCAAGACCTGCTTCTCGTATTCATCCAAGGCGCTAAGCCAAACTCTTACTGCCCGGCCAACTGACGCCTCGTCAGTAACGTCTACCTCGAAGATCAACTCATCCCCGACAGCCTTCCAAAGGTGAAAGTCGGTGTGTCCGCCGTCGTGCTGCGCCTGTTCTCGATCGGCAGCATTTACAAACTGCGGGAACTCCCAATAGAAGCTGAGGAAGACTTTCTGCCACCCGGCCTGAGTCTGCTTGAAGTGAGTGGACCCGACCAGGTCGCAGGAGACGAATAATTTGGATTTGGCCGTATTCGATTTGGGTGCCAAGTTCAGAGACCCAGCACCTGGGCTCGTACCTCTGCAGCCTTGGGCGAAACTCCGAAGGTTTCGGCCAACGTCCACCAGTCGCTACCGACGCGAGCATAGGCTTCCCGGAAGAACTCGGCCGGCATTAGCAGTGCAGCCGCAAAGACGTTCGCCTGTGTCTCTCCACGGTTGCGCTCTCCGCGGCCAAACGTTTTGGAGCCGGCAACTTTGGGTTCCAAATAGTGCAGGAAGTAGTGGCCCAACTCGTGGGCGATGGTAAACCGGTCGCGTCGGTCGGAAGTCATCGGCGGCAGATGGACCAGGAAGTCCCCGGGGGCGTTGACGGTCAGTGCTTCTCTTGCGAAAACTGACTCAGATACGTCAACGGTGCCACCCAAGGCGCGAACGAGGCACTTGATGTCCGCTCGCCCCTCGGCCGAGTATGCATTGTGGAACCTTCCGATGCGTTCCGCGTACTCCGAAATTGCTCTGTTCGACAATGGTGATTCAGTCACTGTTTCCCTCACAGTGTCCCCCTTCGTATACGCCAATTCTATGCCAGAGCCCGGAGCTCCCCGTGTTACCAGCGCCTCTTGTGACCTGTAACGCGTGTCACAAAAGGGATCTCTTCGAGAACAGCCCCTGGATAGTTTGCCAGTCAGGAGCTGGTCAACTCTGGCAGACGCCCAGAGTCCGACACTTCGGCGTCGAGACGATCGCGGGGCTTCGGCCCGACGTGGAAAATTAGGTGGCGATGAACCCGGGCAGGCCGCGTTCCCACCGGTGGGCTTGCATGCCGGTCGGGAGCCTGTTGAACTGGTGCACATCCCACTCCGAGTCGGTAACCTTCCGGATGTCGGAGCGCGGGACCCACGTCCATGACGTCTGGTCCTCGTCGTCGACCCATGAGAAGCAGATCCAGTCCCCGGCCCAGCGCGAGCCCTCGCCGAGCACCTCGATGCGGGCGCCGTCATCAACGGTGATCGTGGCTGCCAGATGCGGGTATTTGCCGTACTCCCAGCTGTGCACCTCGGCTGCCGGAAGTTCGACGCGGACATAGGTGTGTCTCTCGCAGTACCAGAGGAAGTCGCGTTCATTGCTTGCCACAGCAGGAGTCTAGGTCCGGATATGGTGGTCCCGTGAATGACGAACTCCCGAAGCGCCGCTTCCTGACTGTCGAGCAAGTGGCCGAAGAGTTGAACGTCGGCATCCCACTCGTCCGCGCCCTGCTGAAATCTGGGGAGCTCAGAGGTTTTCAGGTCGGTGGACGTGGCATGTGGCGGGTCGGAGCGGCTGATGTCGAGGAATACATCAGCCAGGCCTACGCCAAGACAGCCCGGCAGGTCGCAGCCGGCGAACTCGCCGACGATTCCTGATACGAAGAAACCCCCATGCAAAGTCGGGGGACTCAAAACGTGGGGGTCCTTGGCTGCTCCGCAAATGGGGGTTTCCGGAGAACCCTCGACAACAGTGCGTCACGGTCACGGTTGTGGCCCAACCCGGCATTAGGCTTTCCCAATGAAAAACCCCACCGTTATTATTCGGCGCCGCGAGCAGTTTGCCATCTGGATCTTCGGCGCTGCTGTCGGCGCCGTAATCACATGTGTTGTTGTGCTCGTCACCGGCCCCGGCTGGCACTCAACAGTTCTGCAGCTCGTCACGGCATCTATCGCGACAGCAGCGTTCCTAGTCGCCGTACACACCTTCAAGTTCAACTTGCTGAAAAGTAAGGCCGATCTCTTCAACACGATGCACACCAAGCTTCTTGACGCTGACATCCAGTTGGGAAGGGCGTACCTTGCTGACATCAAGAGGCAATCCGACATCGAAGACCTTGATACGACGCCATTCAGGCTTATAAATCGGGCTTTGGCACATTACGACACGCTCGCAATGTATGCCATCAGGGGTGACGTGGTTCGAGAGCACGTTGTCTCGACGTGGGGGAGAGCGATGACTCACCTAGCACCGCAGATTCGGTGGTTCATCGCCTACCGGGAAGTTCACGACAAGTATGAATCATGGACGCACCTAACCCAGTTCCTCGACGACCTGGCTGAGCTCCCGGATGGACAGAACGAAGCGTCTCTGGCGGCCCAGAAAGCCCACACGTAATCCCCGCGACGCGCTACGAGCCGAAATGCCCCGCCCACCGAAGTGGACGGGGCTATTTCAGTTAGGGGACAGATTTGAAAGCTCGTCTTGCGAGCCCCGTTCGTTGCCTCCTGGGTTAGCCCGTACAAATGACGGTGAAACTGTACTCGAACGGCTCGTTCTGGAAGTGGAAGACCACGCGTTGGTTGGGGGCGGATCCTAAGCTGACAAGGACAGCGCGATCGTCTTCGAACGAGAATTGGATTCCGTTTGTCACCCAATGGGACTCATAGTTCCACACGTACTCTGTACCCGAGGAACTGGTACCTGTTGCATGGATGATCACTCGTTGGTCATAAGTTCCGTCACTGAGTGGACGTGAGATATTTACGTACGTGCCTTCGATATTGATGAACTCGTTAGTGCAGCTGCTGAAGGCCCCACCTAGCACTCCCGAGTGAGTGACTTGTGCGGGGTCGGCCACTGCGGCGCTGGCCGGAGTAAGCATCGCAAGGACGAAAAAGAGCGGGGCAAGTATTCGAACGGCTAAACGCATGATTGCCTCTTTGCCTAGTGGAATTGTTCTGGAACAAGGATCCGTACTTCGGGGGTGTGCACAGGGGTCCATGCACTCATGGGAGACCGTTGCTGCCGCCATCGCTCAAAATGGGCAGTGGCAATAAGGTACTCTTGCGGCCGTGATAGCGGAATAGAAGGACGGCGTCCGGATAACCGCGGACCTAGTGGACGTCCGTCTTTGTCGTCAACTGACCGGCGCTTTTGGCAAAGGCGGAAAGCGGCCGGACGATCCGGCAGCTGAAGCCTTGGAGAATTGGAGCAAAGGAAAACCCCACGCGAGTCGGGGGCGATGGCGCCACATTCAAAGAAAAATTGGCCCGTCCTCTCAGGCGGACGGGCCAATTTCAGTTAGGGCACTTAGCCGGTCGATAGGAACCGCTACGCCAGGTATCCGGGGCTTACATAGCCGAGGCCGGCCGAGCCCTCCGAGACGAACTCCGGAGGATACTCGGAGTCGCTTAGCGTGTTCACGTAGTCGCCCATCCCGGACGTGCCTGCCTTACCGGCCATCGGCTTAGCCCACACGTTGTTTGCGTAGATCGCCGTCGTCGGGTCTGAGTTCGTGAACAGGGGCGCATTGTCGCCCAGGCCGTAGGCTTCGACGTCACGAAGCCGCAGGGCACCGGTTTTGAAGGTGCTGACCGACTGGTTCAGCATGGCCTTGCCCTGCTTCGATAGCAGGGTGGCCCGGTCGATGCGAACCTCTGCCGCACCGCGCCATACCTGTATGCAGTCGGGATGGCCGTTGATGTTGTACGCGGGGTCGTCCGCTGTTGTCGGGCCAATCCTGATGTTCTGGAGCTGGACGATAGTGGTGTCCGTTCCGAATATGCGGATACCGTCGTTCATCTGCCCATCGATACGCAAGCCCTCCGCGTGAACCGTGCCCGTCTGTGAGACGAAAGCGATGCCCTGCCGGGCCGACTCGGCAACATGCACGAGGGCGCCCACTGCGTGCGACTTGCTGCTCAGCGCCCCATCGTTGAAGAATCCGGCGTCGCGGGTGCAGCCAAGGAAGTTGCTGGCGTCCTTGGATGCGTAGTAAATGAGCTCGCCGTCAACCCGAAGCGCCCCGGAGGAAGGGAACCCCGAAGTGCTCGCGACCGGCAGTGTCGCTTCGGTGGTTCCAACCGCGCCGGACATGGCTGTGGTTGCGGTGTCAACGGCTTGGATATGGCCGCCAATCACTACGACGTGTCGCCCGCCAGTCACTTCAACCAAGGCGTCATGCTGGCCCAGTCCCGAGTAGTCAGCGCCGATAGTAGTTGGCATCTGGAGGATGAGGTCCTGCCCTGCCGACAGTGAGATATACCTCGTTGCCGGATCGTCAGTGACTGTCACGGTGATGGGGCTTGAGAGCGTGGGCGGTGCCCACGTCAGCGCCCTTGCCTGATGTGGCCCGCGTCGTGTGTCGCGTCGCAGACTCATGACTCCCTCACGAAGATAACCGGGCCACTGTCGCTGCCACCCAGCCCCGTCAGCGAGCTCGGCAGGGGGTACGAGGCGTCCTTCTTCTGGAGCTCCAGCGCGGGTGCGCCTGCGCCGAAGCCGTCGCCGATCACGTTGACGTGACTCAGTGACGCCGTGCTTGTCGCGGCGAAGGCGGCGTAGTACGGGACGCCGGCCGTGAGCTTCGTGGTTGTGATCGTGATGAACTTCGTGCCCGTCGTGTTGAGCAGGGCAGTCTTCGCGCCGGACGAGACGAGCCGCGTGCCGCTCGAGTCGTAGATCCCCACGTCGCAGGGGTCGTCGGTGCCCGATGCCGTCTGGACTCGGAAGGCGAGCTTCGTGATATACATCGTGCGGGACGGGACGAAGCGCGCCAGGCAAGCCCGGCCCGACGTGAGCGCGACGGTCGAGAGGGTGGACAGCGGAGTGCCGGGCGCTACCATACCGGGCTGGCCGTTATCCCGGTCGGTCTGGAGCGTACCCGTGGTCAGTAGCGCCTCATTTGGCAGCGCATTGCCCAGCACCCACTCGTTGGCGGCGCGTTTGCGAAGAATGGCCCTCCCGAACTTCCCGAGAGTGAGGCCGCTGTCACGGAACAGCGGCCCCGACGATTGTGAAGCGTGCGCGGTGCCGAGCCAGCCATAACCGGCAGTGTCACCGTCCGCGTAAGCGGCGGGTGCTGTTGCACCCTTTACGACAATGAGCCCGTCCCAGTCCACAATCTGGCTGGACGCCGTGGACACGGCCTGCGAGACGATCATGATGTTGTCAGTCCCGGCAGGGATGATGGCGTTCTCGATGAGCGCGACGCCGTTGACTACAGCCGCGCCGAAGGAGCTCTGTGAGACGGTAGTGGTCCCGGCCTGGAACCGGACGGCGATCTGCCCGCCGTTGGCGAACGCCGAGCGGACGTTAATGCGGGCGCTTACGGCATCGCCCACCTTGAGGCCGAGCGTGTCTAGGGCGCCGGGGATCTGATAAAAGAATCCGAAGTTCTGCCCGGACGCCGTCGATGTTGCGCGGGCGCCATAGCCACCGAGTAGCGCGGCGGCAGGGTCGCGAGTTAGACCGCCAGTGCGGGCCACCCATCCGGCGAAGTCCAGTTCCATGGTGGGGTTTGTGCAGAAGTTCCGGAAGGTCGGCTCGATGGACACCCCGCCTGCGCCGATCCTAACGACTTCGACTTCCGTTCCAACCGGGAAGTCAACTGACGAAGTAAGGGGGACGATTACCCGCGTATCGGTGGCTGCGTTGATTTCCACGGCGTTGCCACGGTCACCCAGGCCAAGCGTGTAGCCGGAGGTGGCTACGGACGCGGTCTTGATGCCCTTCGCGGCAGCGGCAGAACTCTGGCTGACGTAGGTCGTTGCGGCGGTTGTGCTGTCCAGCTTGGGTGCTACTGCGGCCGAAATTGGCGCTGCAACTTCACTGGCAATCGTGGCATTTAGTGCCGCTCGCGTGGCGCTCGCTCCGTTGCTAACCTGTGCTGCGATAGAGGCGTCATCCGCCACCCCGGCCGGGCCCTGGGCGCCGGTAGGACCCTGTGGGCCCGTAGCCCCGGTTGAACCCTGGGGACCCACCACGGCACCGGCATCCACGATTGAGGCGTCTGCCTTCGTGAGGATCAGCCGGCCGGAACCGTTGACCGTTGCCGTCGCCAGAGTGGACCCGGCAGCGTCGGACGCAGCACCGGCCGCCTCCTGAGCAGCCAGGGCCGAAGCCTCAGCTGCGTCCCGGATCCCCTTCGGCGAGAAAGCCACAACCGTCAGGCCGCCACCGACGAGTTTGACGCCGTCTGACGTTGTGATGAAAGGCTGAACGAAAGCGTCCGCGCTGCTCGTCAATGGGTTGGCAAGCGGTAGGCCACTCAGATCCTTGAGCGCCAGCGGCGTCGAGTTGTTGGTGTCGTTCCAGTCATAGACCGTGATGGAGGCGCGGACGGCGCGCTGGAAAGTGACGGGGTCCGCGATCAGCGTTCCCTCGTACGGGTAGTCGGTCATGGATAGGCCTGCCTATTCTGCTCGGTGTTCGGGGGCGTCGATGGCGGGCTTGTTTCCAACCTGCTCCAGCACGGTGGCCCACCATCGGAGGATGGTGGTGTACGCCAACTGCTGGGCGCCGTAGACGGCAAGGATGGTCTGGACGATGTCCGCGGAGTACCTGATCCCGCCGGTATAGGCGAGGTAGCCCCAGCCGATGGCCACGGACACGACGATGGAAACGGACACGCTGACTAGCCGTGTCCATGACTCCCGCTTGGCCAAGGCGATGGCTAGCGGGGAGATGACCGTGAGGAGCGCCGTGATGACAGTTGCGAGGACATCCATGGTCAGGCCTCCAGTTTCACGGTTGTGGTGATGGATTCGATGGCATCCTTCACGCCTGCAGCGGATGCAGCGCGGATCGCGTCATAGTCGACGGTGACACCCTGCTTTTCGCTCAGCTGCTTGACGAGTTCCTGCAGCCCTGACACGAGGGCGGTGGTCCGCATTTCGCGGGTGTCGGCGTACCCGAGGTCCACGGCTGGGGACGTGGTGCGGCGCTGGCCTTCGGGTGGCTGCTTGCCGTCGTATCCAAACCACGGAACGCCGGTATTCAGGGCCTCCTGATGGAACTTGTTTCGGGCGTCCTTTTCGACCTGAGTTGTACCGGCGAAGATGTCCGCCTTGAACTGGGCCGAACGGATATAGCCGATGGTGTCTAGGACTAGTTTTTGTTCTGCGTCCGTGAGGGCCATGAGGAATCCTTCTTCCGTTGGGGTGATGCTGCCTTGTGGGGCGATGGCCCCGGCGCCGGCGTAGTCCGGGTTGAGGGAGCCGTAGAGCCATGGGGTCGGGTCGATGCGGCCGCGCCAGCGGTCGTTCAGGTTGTAGCCGCGGAGCTTGAGCATGCCCAGGTGCAGGTGCGGGGCGGTCGCTGCCCCGGTCGCCCCGGAGTATCCGATAACCTGTCCCTTGGTGACGTACTGGCCGACGGCCACCGCCCAGCGGGAGAGGTGCAGATACTCGGTCTGCACTTCGTAGGCCGGGTGCTCGATCAGAACGGCGTTGCCACCGCCGGAAAGGATCGCATGCCAGTAGCCCGCGTCCCCGGCGAACGCCACAACACCGTCAGCGACAGCCTCCACCGGGTCCCCGGTGAAACAGCCATAGTCGATGCCGTTGTGCCCGTCCCAGCCGATCGAATGGTAGAAACCGCCCGGGTAGTCGACGGTGCCGTCACCGTCCCAGTCGTCGAACTCCGCAGCCCAAGCCTGGGTGATCGGGCGGGAAGTTGGTAGCGTGAATCCGCTCATCAGTGCTCCTTAGTCTTGGCCGGGCGGGGGTTTCTTGAGTTCGGGCCAGGGCCGGAGCTCTTTGTCGGTGACGCCGTGTTCGGTACAGTCACGGCGCAGCTGGGAGGCGTACTCTTCGGTCAGGCGCCGGTTGTACGCTTCACGGTCCGCCCGGTTCCGCTCGCGCTCGGCGTCCGCCCAGGCTTCGTTCCGCTGCTCTTTCATGCTGGCGTTGCGGAGCCGTTCACGGCCGGCGGTTCCGTTGAAGTACTTCACGACGCCGTTGACCAGGACCACGAGGGCGCCGCTGCTGCCGACCACCCCGAAAACCGTGACGAGTACCTGTGCTGAGTCCATGCGTGTGCCTACCGTTCGGGGTCGTAGGCGTAGTGCCTGGTTTTCACGAGGCGTGCAGCGAACGCGAGGATGGAGAAGATCACAAAGCAGAGAGTGGCTATTCGGAGGCTGGCCTGCGAAACGGGCAGGGACGTGACGGACACGCCGTAGATGGCCATCGCAAACATGCAGAGAATCGCTCCGGCACGTTCAAATAGCCAAGCGCCCTGCAGGACAGTCGCGAGCCCCAGCCCGCCGCCGGCCACGAGCATGCCCGCCCAGCAGGCCACAAGGGTTTGGCCGAGACTTGACTGCACTGTCCGGGGCGGGTCCGAGACCACGGCGAGGCCGAGGACGAACACCGCCAGATAGGCGAAGAAGTAGATGACGGACAGTGCGCGTGGCTCCTGCACGCGGAGCCAAAGCTTGTTGAGGAAGTCGATCATTTCAGGGCCGCCAGTCCGTTGAACTGGGCAACCTTCTTGAGGGGCTTCGGCCCGATTTTGATGCCCGATGGGGTCACGTAGTAGAACGCGCCGTTGGCATACTCGTTGGTTGTTCCCGGTACGAATGTCGTGAACGCTGGGGTCATCCCCGCCGGGAGATTGGCAACTACCCAGCCTTCAAGAGGCGGGCCGGTCACCGCCACGTCACCCACGTAGCGGACGTCGCCCTCGACGTGGAGGAATGCGCCGCGCCCCACGAACCGGGCCCGTGCCTGGCTGCCGTTATTGTTCGCCCAGTCGGTGCCGAGCGTGAGGCTCACCCATGGGCCGGAACCGTCCTCGTTTACCCACCCGGGCACGTTGTTGGCCAGCAGCTCGTACGACCAGAGGTTAGCGCCGATCTTCACTCGGGTGCCTACCTGCGTCAGATAGGTCCGCACCAGTTCATCCTTGGCGACCATGCCGCCGGCGGCGGGCCACACGCGCAGGTCAATGATCTGCTGCGGCGCGCTCAACCCGCCAACCCACTTCACGAGGGCGATGGGCTGGTCATCCTCCACGCCGGGGCCAACCTTGCGTGACGCCGGGATCTCCGCGGCCACGCCGGACTGCAGCGCCACAAGCGTTGACGGCCCACCGAGTGCCGGCTGCCAGTTGCGGCGAACGACAATCAGGTCCCATCGGGTGCCGGAGGCCAGTGTCGCGCACGGAACCACCTGATCGACCGTCGCCGTATCGGTGACGCCGTGCCCGTGCGCCCGGCCAGCCTTCACCAGAACGTTGTATGGGATCGACGGGTGAGCGGTGACCTCGAAGTCGCTCACGCCATACACGCCGTATATGGGTGTCCCGGCCTGATTCTTGGCCCGGTCCGTTTCGGTCACCACGCCGTCGTAAAAGACGCTCGTCAAAGCCATTAGCGGGCCTTCCTGTCTGCATTGTCGCGCTGGAGGGCGCGGATTCTTTTGGCAAGGTTGAGGTCCGGGTCATCGGAGCGTTCGCCCACGACGGGAGTTGCGACGTCGCCGCCTTTGTCCCATGACAGCCGGGCCTCGCGCAGAACGTCCGTGAACGCCTGCCCGTGGATCATTGCCGTCACCTGGTCGCCGACGCGCAGCCCGTCGCCGCCATAGCGGAAGTGCGGGGTCTCGGATAGCTCGAGGGAGAGCCCGGCGAGCGGCGCGCCCTCTGCCAAGACTTCGTTGGCGCGGTCTGCGTAGACGTCGCCGGACGATGAGTCGCGGGCGTCCTGTAGCACTTCGATGACGTCGTTCCAGGCGGATTCGCGTGACGTGTCCTGGAATTCCCGGAACTCGCGGGCCACTCCCTCGCCTTGGCCGCCGACAACCACGCGGGTAGTGTTCGGGGCCGCCAGCGAGTAAGTCCCGCCGATGACGGTCCCGTTCTCGGGGGAGAGTCGGTGCGGGTAGTCCCGTGTGGTGTAGCAGTCCAGCAGTAGCCCGGCGCCGTCCTGCCGAACCGTCACACCGATCCCAGCCTGATCCACCGCAGGGAACAGCCGGTCATAGGCCGGATGGAACCGGAAAGTGTACTTGCCGACCGCGCCGCGGCCGAGCGATGGGGCCACGGTCAGCGGGAAGCCGAGCCGTGCCGCGTTCTCAGCCATGACAGTCTTCACGACAGTCTCAGCCGGGCCCGTGATGGTCCGGTACTCGACGTCCTGCCCAGTGAGGGCCGCCGCCGGTTTCGGCCAGGCCAGCCAGTTATGCAGGATCCGGAAGTCGCTCTCAACAGTGAACGTCAGATTCGGCGCCACAGTAAAGCTGCCGCCAGCCAGGCGCACCGGGCCGGACACCTCCAGCTCGCCGTGACGGTAGATCATCACGCGGGCGCCCGGGGCCATAAGGTCGGTCGCCCGCAGATGATCGGCGTCAATGGTGAAGGTCGCCGTGGACTTCATGTTGTGCCGGATGGTCGGCTTCAAATCTAGCGGCCGCCCCACCCAGCCAGCGAACTCCCAGCCTCGGTAAACCACGATCTCGTACGGGATCTCGGAGGCCACTACCACGCCCTCCAGTACTTATTCCGGACAGATGCAATCACGGTGCCAGTCCCGGTCATCTGGATAGTCAGCGGCCGGTCCTGCCCTCGCGGAATAGGGACGAACGCCGACGCCGGGTCGAGTTCTGCCGTGCGGTCCACGGCGGACGTGATCGACTTGGTTGCGGAATCCCATGCCCCGTACCAGAGCACTTGCCCGTTGACCGGGTCCGTGTCGAGCTGCACCGCGTAGCCTGCCGGAATGTCGAACGGAACGATGATGTCCCGGCCGCCGACGCCGAACGACACAGCCGTCGTCGGGCCTATCGCAGTCCAAACCGCATACGCCGGCACGTCGCCGTCGTTCGTGAACGTCGCCGTGCCGAGCGAGCCGCCAGGGGAGAGGTAATGGATGGCGTCGGCAGGGTAGCCGTACGTCGTCCGGTCCTCTTCGGTGATGTAGTAGTTCCGCATGTCACCCTGAGCCCATGACTTCGTGACCGTCTCGCCGAGCCAGTACGGCTGGTCGGCGAGCAGGTTGATGCCGTACTTCGCCCAGCCGCGCTGCACCGGGTCATGGTTCATCTCGTCATCGGAGCCCAGTAGCCGGAGTCCGAGCGTGCGGCGCCCGCCGTTCGGAACCCCGGCCGTCCACGTGCCCTCAAGGTCAGGGTCAAGGGACTGCCAGAATGCGCGGTCCCTCTCCATGAACTCGGCTGAGCCCCGATCCGAGTAGAGGTACAGCGGCCAGAACACGTCCCGGTCATTCGTTGACGTGCCTCGGTGCCGGGAGCCTGCGACCATGGGCGAGGAACTGGACTGCCGGTCGAACGACGGCAGGTGCAATCCCCGCACGCCCGGCCGCAGGAACAACCCTGTGGCCGGGCGTGTGAGCTCCCACTCGGATCCGTCCCAGCCGCGCCACGACAGGCTAATGCCCCGCCATGGTGACTCCGGCGGGGCCGGCGGAACGTAAGGGATGGCGTAAGCGATACCCACTAAATGGCCTCCCTAGATTCCGAAAGCTGCGAACGTGTCTCGCCGCTTCGTTTCGATACGGTGTGCGACCTCGTCGGGGTCCCATCCGACGTTGCCGTGGAAATGGGTGTCGCCCCGTCCGCCGCCGCCCTGCGTGGCGAGCCTGCTGATGTCCGCCCACTGCTGCGGGTTGAGGATCGCCTCAGGCTTGCCGGTGCGGTTCACTACCTGCGAGATACCAGGGGGCAGGATGCCGCCCAGGTCATACAGCGCCGGGCCCGCCGCCGAGCCGTGGCCGCCGGTGATGAGTCCGCCGACCGCGCCGAACAGCTTCTTGCCGACGCCGATGGCGAGGTCAGCGATCATGCCGGCGGCCGGGAACGCCTCTTTGAACTTCGCCAGCAGCCCGTCGATGATGCCGGCCAGCGGATTGAACCCGCCGCCCGAAGGCGTGCCCGCACCCGTGAGGTAGCCGTAGGGGTTGACATCGTTTGGCCAGCCGCCGGCGAACGTCCCGAAGTGCAGGTGAGGTCCGGAGCTGATGCCGGTGTTACCCGACAGTGCGATCTGCTGCCCGGCCCGCACCAAGTCGCCGACCTTGACGGCCATCGAGGACAAGTGAGCGAACCACGACTGAATCCCGGAACCGCCATCGACATGAACCTCGTTGCCGCCCCATACGCCAGGCGCTTGAACGCCGGGACCGGACCACGACACGCGGCCGTCCTCCGTAGCGAAGACAGGAGTGCCGACCGATGCTGCGAAGTCGACGCCCTTGTGGATCCGGTTGTAGCCCTGCGTCTCGATCAGCTGCTTGAGCGGATTGACGATGCCGCCCTTAGCGAAGCCCTCACCGAACAGGGCCCGAGCCTCCGATGCTTTCCGGCCCATGATCGCGGCCTTATTCATCGCGTACAAGCGCGCACGCTCGTACGGGTCACGCATGACCTCAGAGACCAGCACGCCCTCACCCTTACGCATGGGCACCAGCTGGTCGTCGCCGTTCCGCCATGACGACTGCCCCGGCAGGATGCCGCCGCGGGCGAACCCGTCGGGGAGCGCCACCTTGGGCAGCTTGTCGATGCCCGGCAGGATGCCAGCCACCGTGTTGAACGCGCCGATCAGGCCATCGTTGATGACCGTGTCGATGACGAACTTCACCGGCATCTTGGCGATCTCAATCAGCTTGTCCCAAGCTGTCTTGATGAAGCCCACGCCCTTGTCGAATGCATCCGGGATCGTCTCGGTGATGAACTTGTTCAGCGCATCGAATACCGGCTTGATGACGTTGTCCCAGACCCACTTGATCGCGTTACCGATGCTGTCGAAAACTGGCTTGATCGCGTTGTCATACAGCCAGTTGAAGGCGTCCGGCAGGATGACCGTGAACACGTTCACCCACGCATCAAATACCGGCTTTAGCAGCGTCTCCCAGACCCACTTCGCAGCGTTGCCGATGGCGTCGAATACTGGCTTGATGACGTTGTCGTGCAGCCAGTTCAGCGCCTGCGGGATGACAACGGTGAAGAAGTACACCCAGTTGTCGAATACGGGCTTGATGACGTTGTCCCAGACCCACTTGATCGCGTTACCGATCCCATCAAAGACGGGCTTGATGACCGTGTCGTAGAGCCAGGTGAACACCGCCGAGAGTACGTCCCGCACGAAGCTGACAGCGGTGTTGAAGATCGCAACTACGCCGTTCCACCAGTCGCTGATGGCCACGCCGACCGCGGCAAAGATCGCAACGGTCGCGTTCCACCAACCGGCGATAACGGTTCCGATGGCGGTAAACGCCTCCACCATCCGATTGCAGAAGGCCATGAACAGCGGGATCACAATGTACGTGATCAGCGAGACCACGAGCTGGAAGACGCCACGGAAGAACAGATAGAAGCCGTTGACAATTACGCCGATGGAGTCGAATACCGGCTTGATCGATGTCAAGTACCAGTCGGTAAGCACGGCGCCGACGAAGGCTACCGCCGCGGAGATCCCGTCGAACACGGGCTTGATGATGTTCTCGTACAGCCACGTGAACACAGCGCCGATACCGTCGATGGTTGACTTGATGAACGACGCGATTCCGTCGAAGGCTGGCTTGATCCAGTCAGTCCACAGGGACATGAAGTATCCGCCGACCATGTCGATGGCGGCCGACCATGTGGGCATTGCCACGTTCGTAAACCAGTTGACCACGGCGCCGATGGCGTCTTGAATCCAGCCGAAAGCGCCGGCCACGACGTCGCCGATCCAGCGCATGGCAGCATCTACGCCATCCTTGAACCAGCCGATGTTGTTGTAGGCCAGCACGAAGGCGGCGATGATCGCTGCGACGCCGGCAATGATCCAGCCGACCGGGCCCATGGCGATGAGCCACGCGGCGGCGATCTTGACAGCCTGAATGGTTGCCTGGGCGCCCATGAGGAGCCAGCCGCCGACCATGGCCACAACAGCCCACGAGTGGACGAATGCGGACTTGATAGCTTCACTTCGAGCGATGACCCATGCGAACTTCTGCTGAACGGCGCTCTTGACCGCTTCCACACCGAGTGCGACCCAGTGGGGGATCAGGGAGACGACAATGAGACCGGCGATGACGCCGATGGGCTCGCGCATATCCCACAGCCACTTAGCCACGTCTTTACTGGTGTCGATTACTTTCTCGAGCGCGCCAGGGATCTTCTTGACTTCGTCCCGGATGGTCAGGAGGAAGTCAACGAATCGGGAATCTTCCTGCCAACCGAAGGCGGACGTCAGCTTGCCCGTAAAGTCGCCAGTGATCAGCAGGTCATAGAGGCCCTTCGCACCGTCGCGGACCTTGAGTAGAAAATCCACCAGTGGTGAATCCTCTTCCCACCCGAAGGCCGCGGTGAGCTTGCCGGTGAAGTCGCCCTTGACGAGCAGATCCCAAAGGCCCTGCGCGCCGGAGATGGTCTTGTCCAGGAACGTGCCGATGGCCGCGCCTGCGATCTTCGCGCCCTCTTCCAGCGGCTTGAGCCAGTCGATGGCGCCGGCAAAGAACTGCTGAATCTTCGGGTACACGCCGGACAGCAGCGATGCGCCGATTCGGCCCACAGCCGCCATCGTGTTCTTGAAAGCGCCTTGCAAAGTCTTGCCGGACTCCAGAGCGGCGCCGCCAAGCCCTGCCTCCATTGCCTTCTGGAAAGTCTCGAAGTTGATCTTGCCCTCAGAAGCAAGGTTGACGGTTTCCTCGGCCGTCGTGCCGAGCTCTTTACCAAGCAGTTGCACGATGGGGATACCGGCGTCATTCAGCTGGGCGATAACGTCGCCCTGAATCTTGTTCGAGGACGCGACCTTATTGAAGATCGCGCCCATCTCGCCCATGCCCACGCCCGCGATCGTCGCGGCGTCACCGGTCAGCCGGAGTGTCCGCTCAAGATCCTTGCCGGGCTTTACGCCAGCTGCCACCGCTCCGGCCGCCACTGTGGACGCCTCGTCAAGGCCAAACGCGGTGCCCTTCACGGCGGCCATGGCGTCGTTCATGATGCCCGTTACGGACTCGACGTCGTGGCCCAGCCCGGTCAGCTTAGCCTTGGCATTCTCGATGGCCTGCAGGCGCCCGAAACCCTTGGTGAGCGCAACGCCGAGGGCAGCCACGGCAGTAGTGCCAACCGCGATCGCACCTGACTTCAGCGCGCCGCCGAGGGCGGAACCCATCTTGGACCCGGCAGACTGGCCCGCGGACGTCGCGGCGCCGTCGAGCTCTTGGCCGACCTTCTTCTGGAGGTCCTTGAACACCGGAGACACAAGGACTTCGGCTACACCGATTACGGGCACAAGGGCCTCCTATGGAGTTGTCAGATGTCGTCGGATGCGAACCCGAACTGCTGGACGAAGAGCTCAGCCCAGTTGCGTTCCGCCGCCTCGATGGCGCGGTCAATCTCGGTGTACGGGGCGGGGAACGGCTTCTCTTCGCCGGGCTTCCCGCCAGCCGCCGCGATACTGACCTGCCGCAAACCTTTGATGGCGTGCAGGATCTCGCGGAGCATGGTGATGTTCAGATCAAACTCGGAAATTCTTGGGGACCACGGGTCGGCGTCGTCCGGCCGGGACATCCGCATTTCCGCAAGATGCTTCGCGGATTCCGGGTCGTTAGCTATTGCCTCGTTGAGCTTGCAAGCGGTGGGCAGGTTGTCGATCAGCTCGAGCAACGCAACCCACCGCTTAGCCCGGAACCACTCCGCCAGGTCCACGCCGAACTCCCGTAAGAGGTCGGCGCGGATCTGCGGGCGGTAACGGTGGATCAGCTCGCGGAGGCGGTACCTTCCCCCGGGGTCCCTACCGTCTGCTGGTAGTAGGCCATGACGCGCTCAATGAGTGCGCCGTGGACGCGCAGCGGCAGCCGGGCTGCGACGTACGCCTCGTAGTCCTCCTTGGACAGCCACTCCTCGAGGAGTGCGAAGTCCGTCCTGCCAGTTCCTTCGAACTTGGCGAAGAAAGCCTCAGCTTCGACGGCAGGCAGGTCGTACAGGTCGGGGAACGTGATGCGCTTCCCGCCTTTGAGTGCGAGCACGAAAGGCTCTGGCTTGGCGACCTCCGCCTCGAGGGCAGCGAGGGTCAGGTTGATGTTCGGCTTGTCTACGGCCATGGTGTTACCTCCGGGTGTGAGGGGTTGGGTTTACTTGGTGGACTTGGCGGCGTCGGCCTCGCGCACATCAGCTGTGCGGGCCTTCTGCTCGGTGTAGCCGTCGCGGCGCAGCTCGGCGGCCTCGGTGGCTACGGCGGTCTCGACGGTGTGCTTGCCGTCTTTGGAAATGAAGCGGGGCATATCGGCTCCTAAGAATTTCGGGTGTAGGTGGGAACGGTGCGCGCCGCCACACCCGGAGAGCGGCGCGCACCGTGATTGGGGGGATTAGACAGCGGCGGTGAAGCCGAGTGCCGTCTTGTGCTTCACAGCACCCGTGCCGCCGATGTAGTGGCGGACCGGCGTGCCGATCTCGGCATCCGTGAACACGTTGAAGGTGAGCGGCTGCGACACCGGATCGCCAGTGCCCCACTTCTGCGAATCCGTCGAGGAGAGCTTCACCGTGCCGTAGCCGCGGCCGAGGATCCAGTTGTCAGCGGCCGGACCATCGGAGCCGATGATGAGCAGGCGGTATTCCTGGCCAACCGGCAAGTCCGGCTCGTCAATGACGATCTCGCCCGACGCGACAGCCTGCGTTACGGCGGTCAGGTCCGTGCCGTAGGTCAGTTCCAGCATGTGCTTCCGGCCGGTCTCCAAAGGAGTCATGGTCACGGACCGCGCAACTTCGGTGATGTCGGAGCGGACGGGGCTCGCATAGCCAAGGGCGGAGACATCCTCAGTGCTGATGTCGCGGCCGAACTCGTAGCCGTCCGGGGTGACGAGCCCAACGGGTAGCCAGCCGGCGGTCTTGAGGTCGATCAGGGCGCCGCCGACACCGAACAGGGTTTCGGGAAGGTCAACGCTGGTTGGCGCCAGGAAGGCGACGGCCTTCTGAATCTTGCGGACCAAGTTCCGGTTGTCGGATTCCTGGCGGATCGTATCGAAGGTAGGCATGGTGAATAGACCCCTTTCAAGGGCTCAGAGTTGGTTAGTTCCCCGAACGGGGCTAGAGGGGCCGGGACGTCACAAGGAAAGTCGCCACGGCCTTGTTGAGAGTGTCGGACTGATATGGGACGTCGGCAGGGGTGATGTCTGTGGCGATACCGTCGATGTATCCGGACGGCGTCTCAATGTCCGATCCGACGATGGAAGCGGCGATGGACTCCAGCGTGTTCTCGGCCTGTTGCCCGGGAGCATAGACCTCGATCGTCGCCCGGTCCACACGGTCAACGAATCCCCGGGTGCCGCCGTTCACGTAGATCAGCGCCAACGGGAAGGGCCCCTCGATCGCCCCGTAGGAGTCCGCGGGGACCTGGTAGACCGCCCGCACCGGGGCGCCGAGATGCGTGGCGCCGTCGATCAAGTCGAAGAGGGCATCCCGCGTGTCCGGGAAGAGGAGTGCGTCGATCATTTACCCCTCACCTCCATGGATTGGGCTACGCGGAGAAGGATCGCGTCCCTCGTGTCTTTCCAGTCCCGGCGGGTCTCGCGGACAACGGCTCCAGCCCGACTTTCGTTCGCCCAACCGGCAGTCACAGTCGTTGGCGCGGCCTCGTACTCGCCGCGCCCCACGGCTTGCGCATTGCCAGCCAGGCGTTGCGCGGCCGCCAAGGTTGCCTCGCCAACCGCCGACGATGTGGCGATGTCGCGGAGCCCGCTGTCATCAGCCATGTAATACCGCGAACCGGGAACCTTGCGGACTGCCATCAGGACATCACCAACCCAACCTCGGAACCATACGGCCATTCGCTAGGGCGCCCATCCACAGACCATGTGCCCTGCATCCGCGCACCCGATGGAACGCGGATCCGGTCAGCGGGTAGGAACGTGAAGCCCGGTCCTCGGTACAGGACTGCGGCAGCACTCACAATCTCTGAGCGGTCCAACGGGTCAGCGGTCGCCCGCGGCCCGATCAGACACCCAGTGACTATGATCTCCATGGTCGGTAGCGGGTTGCCCTTGGCGTCCTTGCCGCCGCCCCGAAGAACGGTCACAGCGGTCAGCCAGGACTTCGGGAACCGATTCACGATTGACATCCCCGGCGCGTGGTAATCGCCCGGCAGTGAATATGCCACGCCCATGTCAGCCTCCCGGGTGAATCGTCCAAGCCTGCCGGCGCGGACGGGACTTGCCCAGAAGGCGCTTATCCGCCGCCGACAGGTAAATATTCCCGTCCGGGTTGTGCACCTTGCCGCCCACCGAGAACGGGCCCGTGCCGAACTGGAAGGTCTCCAGCCCGGCAGTCGGCGCATCGTCGGTGACGTCCATGGCCCGCTTGACCATTCGGTTCACCACGAGCTTGGGGATGTCCGGATCCATGCCGCCGTCCTCCACCGAGATGGAGAGCCGGGCGTCGATGTCCGGGTAGTTGCCGCGGACCTCGACGGACGCCTCATGAAGCTTTTGCGTCGCTTCGGTTTCGTCCTCGGCCAGCAGCCCGGGCCAGTGCAGCTTCAGGTTGGCCAGCGTCGCGTAGTCAGCGGCCATGGCTCCTACTTCCGGGTACGGCTGCCGCGGCGGGCAGGTGCGGGGGCAGTGAAGTCAGGCACATCGGTTACAGCCGGCTGCGGCTCTTCCTCGGACTGGGTCTCGTCAGTCTCGGAGTCGTCAGCGGGGCCTTCGGATTCCGGACCGGGGCCCTCGTCCGATTCCCCATCGAAGTCGATGGCTTCCTCAGGTTCGAGGCAATGTTCGCCCACGAGCTCTTCAGCCCACTCAGGGACATCGTCGCCGGGGGAGAAGCTCACCGGCCGGAAGACGGGTGACATCAGTGCAACATGCACAGAGAACTTTGGCATTGCTTTCCTTTCGCAAAGGGTGGGGATGGGGCGCCGCCGAAACGGCGCCCCATCCGGTCATGTCTAGAGGACCTTGGCCACCAGCGAGAGGTTCGCGTTGGCCAGCACCGGCAGCGCGATAGCGTCGGACTCGACCGTCGCGATGTGCGGGATCGACGTGGCCTTGTGGGCGCCGACGACAACGCCAGGCTGCTCGACGTCGGCAATGCCGTACTCGGACTCCTGCGAGGTCAGGGTCTGACCCCAGAACGTCGCGCCGAGGTCCGACTCGCCTTCCATCGGGTTGACGGGAGCGGGCAGCAGGATCAGCTTGTCGTCCGACAGAACACGGCCGCCAGAAGTGCGGCGGTCGTACACCGTGACCGGGGGGAGGCCAGCCGCGATCAGGTATTCGCGGACCTCGCTGGCGATAGCGGGGCGAGACGCTCCACCCACCAGCGTGGTCTTGAACTGGTCGCCGGCTGCCAGCGCAATGAGCACGCGGTCAGAGGTCACGATTGCGCCTGGCGCCGTGCCATCGTTCGTGGCCTTGTAGGTGGCCACGAGCGTCTGCAGGTACGTCAGGCGATCGACGGACGACGTCGACCACAGCGAACCTGCGGTGAGGTTGTGCCCACCAGCGCGCCCGAAGTCGTCATCGAACGCGAGGTTGCCCTGGTTGACTGTGGCCTTGCCGGTTTCCAGCACGGTGCCGCGGAGGCGTTCGATGCGGTCGGCAATGGCGCGGGCAACGTTGCGGGCTTCCTTGAGGATGCTGTTGCGCAGCACCTCATCGGAGGCGTTTCGCATGCGCAGCTGGTCGTACTCCGAGATGATGCGCTTCTGCCCGAGGGGCAGCATCTCCAGAGTGACGCGCTGACCCGAAGTGCTGCCAGCGATCTCCGGCTCGGCGTCGAACGCCCGGAAGGACGCTTCGGCGACAAGACCAGCCTGGCCCTTCACGAAGCGGACGTTGATGTCGCTCACGAAGGTGTTGGGCAGCCATGCAGCGAGAGAGGCCTGGTTTACTTCCAGATCCTCAAGGGCCGTGCGGACGTAGCCAGTCAGCTCGGCCGGAGTGATGAGATCAGTCCAAAGTGCCATGAGTCATCCCCCTTTCTTAGACGAAAACGATGGTGGTTGCGGACAGTTTGGCGGCGGCCGCCGGCTTCACAAAGGTCACGGGGACCTTCGACGCGATAACGCGGCCGTGGTCGATCAGCGGAACAGGGAAGTCAGCGGTGCCGACAACCTTCTGATCCGTGAGGACGAAGCCGGCGAGGATGCCAGCGGCGGTCACGGTTCCTTCAGTCGCGTCGTACGGGACGAGGACACCGCCGACCTTCGCGACCGGAGTGCCGGAGCGGATGTAACCGTCCGGGTAGTGGGTGCCGGCAGTGAACGTGGAGATGTCCAGCTGTTCGGTGCGTGCCGCGTTGACGGCATGCTCAGAACCGAGCCAGGACATGTTCCCGCTGCCGAATGATTCGGAGGTGTAGCGAGGCATGGTCAGCCTTCCTAAGAGTTGGTTTTCTTGTGCTTGCTTTCGTAGAGCTCGCGGCCGGATGCCACAGAGCCCTCGGCGGGTTTGTCGCCGGTGCGGGTTCCTGACTTATGAACCGGGTCAGGCTTTGGAGCTTTCCCCTCAGCTCGGGCGTATAGCTCGGAGATCTTCTTGGCGGAGGCGAGGTAGCTGGCCTCGTCCGTCCCGGTCACCAAGTCTTGGTAGTCCTTTGGGACAGGGTGCTCCGCCAGTGCGGTGAGACGGGCGTTGGCGACTTTGAGCTTCGCGTTCTCGGTCGCCTGATCGTCTCGTTCCTTCTGGGCCCGCTGGATGTCGGACAGCTTGGCGTTCTCGGCGGCCTGGATCTTCGCTTCCGCGTCGGAGGCGCGCTTCTCGGCGGCTTCCCGAGCTTCGCGCTCGGCCTTCAAAGCCTTGATGCCGCCCTCGCCGAGCTTCTCGTCAGCGTCTTTGGCTGCCGCGGCCGCGTCGGATGCTGCCTTCGCTGCGGCATCAGCCGCTGCCTTTGCCTCAGCTTCTGCATCGATCTCCATGACGGCGTCACCGAAGGTTGTTCGGTGGAACGCCATCAGCGCAGTGAGTCCGCCGGGGGCGGTGATGTCAATGCCGTGGGGGAACTGCTTTTTCAATGGGAAAGCTCCTTCGTGAAAGCCGCATCGCACGGCAAATAACCCTGCCCGCATCGCACGGAAGGGAACCTAGTGGGTGTGGACGCCGTCGTTGACGAAGTCCGGGAACTCGCGGCGCATCGCTGCGGCGATTTCTTTCATATCGCCGGAGCCTGCGGAGTCGCGGGCGATCATGTACATGTCGTAGTAGTCGTCCGGCAGGTATCCCTCGGGGTAGTCGTCCCCACGCCGCAGCGGTACCGCCTGGCAGTCGCACTTGCCGTGGTACTTATCTCCATCCGCACGCGTCTCCGCCGACTTCTGTGAGACGTAGACAGCATCCCGGGAAGCGAGAATCAGACACCAAGAGCAAGTCTTCGGCCCGGTCGGAACCCGGGCCCATGTGGCGCCCTCGCGATCCGCGTTCCACACGATGGTGTCGCGGCCGTGCTGCTTCACGTACTTGTCTGTGGCAACGGTGAGAGCGGACAGCATCGCGGCGGGCTCCGGAGTCCACAGGTGACCTGCGACGTACCGGACCTTCTCTTCGACGCGTGATGCGGATATTGGAGATTGCGGGGCGGCCACGCGGAAGCGGCTTGTTGCGCCCGACTCGGCGCGCTGCTCCTCGTACCAGTCCATAGCCAGCACCTCGGCCACCTGCCCATACTGAGCCACCAGTATGGGCAGGAACTCCAGCATGGCGTCACGCACGGCCTCGGGACGGGATAAATCGAGCGCTGCGAAGTATGCGGCCAACTCGGCAGTAACCCGGCTCGAAAGCTCGGCAGATGCCAGGCGGTACCGTTCAATCGACTCGCGTTCGACCACTGCTAAGCATCCTCACGGATGGTGATTGGGTTACCCGGGATGAACTTCACGCCTGTCAGCCCAACCTGCGAGGCTGCCGACGCGGCGTCCACTCCGGCGCGACGGAGGGTGCCGAGCGCGTCAGCCTTGGCCTTCAGAAGAGTGGCCTGTTTGAGCTGCTCGTCAACGGGTCCAGCTGCAGCCTCGCCGTCACTGAACACCGGAGCGGCGGAGACCTTAGCCGCCGCCATGAGGGTGTCGAGTCGGGTGCTTGACTCGGCGCGCTTTGCATAGGCAAGGTTCCGCTCGATCTGCGACTTGGTCAGGCCGTACTCCTCCATGGCCACCTCCGGATCGCCGTTGGGGAACGTCATGGAGTACTTCTGCGCCGAATCAGCACGTGCGGCACGAGTAGGCGTGCCGGCATTCGCAAAGTGTGCCTTCAAGCCGCGCAGCTCGGCGGCCATGGCCGGCGTGATACCGCCATACTTCACTGCGATAATCGTCCGTGCCAGGTTCTGCCGTGAGATGCCGTAGCTGAGGTCGCGCTCGTACTCCACCATGGCCACCATGTCCGATTCCGACGCCAGAATGGCGTCAGCGCTGGACGGGTTGTCATGGATGATGCCCAAATATCCGACGGGTATGGACAACTCGCTGGACACCATCAAGCCGATGGTCCGGAGCATCTCACTGTGCGGCTGCATTGATGCCTGCTGCAGCTGCTCAAGCTTGGGCGTAATGAGATCTCCGGTTTCCTCATCCCGGGTGTTGGGCAGAGCCCAGACACCACCGATGAGTGCGTCGAGGGGAGATATCCTCTTGCCGGTCTTGGGGTCTGTGAAGTGCTCTTCCTCAGCGCCCAGCAATGTCCGCTGCGGTGCCGAGAAGAACTCCGCAGTGACTTCCTGACGGAGCATCGTTCGGACGCCTCGGTCGATGTACCCCATCAGTGGTCGAGTCACACGGGACCGGCCCATCGGACGACTCAACGACCATCCCCAGATGTAGGGGACACAAGGAACGAAGTCAGGGACACCGACGTGCTCCCGCGTAACCTTCCACTCCTGATCCTTGCGTTCAACGCTGAGAGTCACCCCAGGCATGTACAGCAAGTACTCAACACCGCTGATGAACTCGAGCGCCATCGTTACCCGGTTCGACCGAGGATCGATTTCAGCAGTGCCCTCCACTGCCGTCCGGGCAGAGACAATGACCTCAGGTTCCCCAAGGATCTGATCTCCCGGGGTCACAAAGACAAACGACACTCCATGCTGAAGTGACGCCTCAATGGCCATCCGCTCAACGGCCGCATAGTGGGTATCCTCGAAAGCGCCATGGATCTCATCGAGAAGATCCGACTGCCGCGGAAGAGTGAAGCCATCCGGGCGGATCCTTGATGCCGGCGTGATGATGCCTTTCCGGGCCCAACCGATCGGAGTCTGGAAGTCCACCATGTGCGGCGGCACTGAAAAGCCGATTTTGTCGAGGCGCTTCTTGTCATCGACATACTTGGTCCGCAGTTGGTTCCGGCTCGCCTTCCGCCGGATGGTCCTCAGCATCCGGTTGAAGGCTGACGACTCAACATCAGTCAGGCGGCGCGCTACATCAAGAACAGCCAAGCAGGCCACCTCCTAGAAAACGATTGCGCCGCGAACCTTCTTCTCAGAAGCCTTCGGAATGCGGCGGGCGAACTTCTTCGCTCCAAAATGGGCGCAAGTCACGGCCACGGTCGGGGCCAGATCGACATCGAGGCTCGTTCGGTTCCACTTGAACGAGCCAGGGCGGTTCTTGATCGGGTCCTGCGTGGTGTTCTTCGCGGAATGGTCGAGGTGTTCCTGGCCGAAGTGCGTCACGGCCGGGTGTTTCTCGACCGCTTCATGCAGGCCCGAGCACGCCTGTGTGTACTCCTGGCCGCTGAGGATGAATACCTTCATCTTCTTGGCCTTCAGCAGTGCCTCGAGCGGGTCACGGGCCGGGGAGTATGCATCGATGACGATGGGGATGCGGCGCTTCGCACGCTCCCACAACCACTCCACCAAAGCCGTAGTCCCGCGCTCATCGAACGGGGCATCAGCGGCCAGCTCAAGGTGGATGCTGTCGCCCTCTGAGAACGTGGATACCCCGATGGATACCTTCGTGCGTTCCGGGTTCATGTCCACGCCATATGCGGCCACTGGCCAGTCAGGATCCGGGTCATCGATCGCCCGGTCGTCCCACTTCGTGAACGCCAGTTTCCCGGCAACCGAAGGAGTCGGCCACATGTTGAGCCGCTCGCGCGCGAACGACCGCGGGGAGAACTTGTGATGCTCAGTCTCGACCGTCCGCAGCTTGATGCGGCCGCCAAGTGCGGGGTTGGCCTCGGACCAGTTCTTCCGGTCGGCAGTGAAGATCCGCAGCTCCTGCTCGGTCATCTTGTCGACATCGCCGGCCGGTGAATGTTCAACCCATGCCGAACGCTTATCAGCACCGGTCACGGCAGCATTCCGGACCCGCACGAAAGGCTCGCCGCGCTCGGAGAGATCTTTCGGGGGAGTGCCCATGTAGATCGTGATCGGATCACCAGACGGGGCGGCCGAGGTAGTCGGCTCAAGAGCCTCCTGCTCGTCCTCCTCATACTCCTGACCCTCATCAACTACAAGGACGTCAAAGGAACTACCGCGCCCGGCGCCGCCCGTGCGAGCGCCCAGCTCGATCAAACCGCCCGTGTGGAGCTCGATGGCTTCCTGGCCGTTGGTCTTGCGGATTTCCTTCACCAGAGCGTTCAGCTCGGGGAACTTCGCGTGAGGATCATTGACCCTCGTACCGAAGAAAAACATGAGACGCTTGAACGCCTTGCGCGCAGAACTCAAAAGGTGCGAGGTGTGCAGGATCTTCATGTGGAGCGCCACCATCAAGTAGAGCTCAACAATCTCCAGCGCGCCGTTCTTACCGTTCTGCCTGGGGACGCTCAGGCCCCACGTCGAAGCAACCCAGCCAGCATCATCAGTCCGCAGCCAAGCCCGAACAACCTCCGCCTGCCAAGGGTCCGCGATGTAGTTATAACCCTCAGCGAACTCGAGTGCGTTCTCGGCATGCTCCATGGAGTAGCCACGCGGGGAAGGAGCGGTGTTGAAGCGTGCGACCTGCGAACCGATCAGCACGCGCACCACCTAGGCCTTCAGTTTTTTGTTCAACCTGTCCAGAGGGGAAACATTGGAAGGAAGGTCCGACGGCACGGGAGCCGGCGCGGCTGCCGCCTTGGAATCAGCGGGGGAAAGCTTCGTGAGAAGGTTCGCCAGTGCGGTCGCCTGCTGCCGGGCCTCAGCCAACGGAGCAGCGAACTTCACCTCGACGTTGATGTTCCGATCGCCATCCTCGTCAATCTCATCGAGGTGCAACCGGAACTGCATGAGGTTCAGGACGCCCTTGCCCTGAATGATGTTGTCCAACTCGTCCAGGCGGTCAGCAGTGCGGGCAGCCTCCAGCACCAGCGCATTCCGAGCGACGTCAGCCCCGGACATCGTCTGCCAGAGAGCAGAACCGCGCTCACCAAGTCCGGAAGGCTCATCCACGGCGGCCTCCTAGTAGTAGACGATGGCCCCGTCTTTAGATGAGACGACAGAGGGTACAAGGATCATCAAGTCATCGCCGGTGATGCGCTCGGGGACATACAACCGATCACAGACGAAACCTCGGGCCGCACGGACGGACTTAAACCAGATGCGCCCGCCATTGGGGAACCAGATCGACTCCGCGCCGTTAGTCCGCCGCACCGTAACCCCATCAGCAATCACGCCAGCGATGCTCATGAAGTCCTCGCGCACGAGAACCTGCGACGGTCCGAACCAGGCCACCGTCTGGCCCTCGGAAGCCCGGCCGACAGCTGCGATGAGATGGTGCTTGATCGGCATGAGAGCTCCTAGAGCTTGATGGCGTTTCCCGTCACCGCGATGTAGCGGTCGGCTGTGTAGCGTTCGATGTTCCGGCCGTCGCGGATCTTCCGGCCAGGAGCCTCCGGCGCCTCGATGAAGAGGTGAACACCTTCACCGGACTGAGAGACTTCAGCGAAGACCACCGGCTCAGAGACGCTCCGGATGTACTCGGCAGCCCAGTCGGCGAGCTCGCCGTCGACGAAGCAGTGGTCAAGGTCGATGCAGCCGATACCGTCACCGAGAACAAAGCCCAGGCCGACGCCAGCAGACGATGCCTTGGCCTCAGCGAATGTGGACCATGTCGCCGGATCAGTCGAACTGGCGGGCTTGCCGGCAACAGTGATCGGACGCTTCGTGGAAGTGCGCCGAATCCATCTCGCGCGCTCGGTCATGGCCTGCGGCAGACCCGGTCGGCGGGACAATCGCTTACGACACCGAGCCGAACAGGTCCGAGCCTGCGAGCGATACAGCCTCAACGGCTCCCCGCACTCCTCGCAACACCGATTCGACATGCTCCAATTCTAACAGAATGTCACACTTTCTCCTTGTAAATAAAGGGAAATAGACGCATTGAAGATTGGAGCCACACCGCCCACGAGAGCAAATCTGACGGAGGTCAAAAGCCCTACAAGCAGGCGGCGCAGCGGTCACAGGCGCCCCTCATGGCCGCGGAAATCCATCAGGCTGCAGCTGCGGGCCAGCTCGGGGGGATATTTTTCGCTATGCCTGGGGTACGAGGAAACGAGGGGCGGGGAGGGGTGTCCCCCACCCCCTTTTTTTGGGGTTTGGGATAAGGAAAAGCCTTATCCGGGGTTATCCACAGTCACCATTTCCGGCTCGTTTTGAGCGGTTTGGCCTTCAGAATGGTCATTGTTTTGGGTGCTGGGCGGTTGCCTTTGGACTGATTGCACTTGCGACAGCACACAATGACGTTGTTTAGCGCGTCCTGGCCGCCGTTTGCATGGGCTATGACGTGGTCGGGCTCTGCACTCGATGGTGTGCGGCTCACGACGTAGTCAAGGACGACTCGGCAGTATGGACATCGCTCTATGCCTTGTGCTTGGGCTAGGTGGAGTGCGCGCTTGCGTACTTTCTTCCATTGACTGGTGCCGGTGCGTGAGGTTGCCACGTAGACTCACCTGCCATGGGACTAAAGGAGTGGGCTGCTAAGGCGCCCGTAGCGACGTATGGGATGCTCACGCTGTACAAGGACAGGGTGCGATGCCTTGAGTCGAAGCAGAAGGGCGAGTATCCGCTGGCGGGTGTGACGGCCGTGGTGGAGTCAGGCGAGGCCTTATCTCAGCGTGTGACCCTGACCCGGTTCGCTGCTTTCGGCCTGATCTCGCTGGCCATGAAGAAGAAGTCTGGCGGTGAGTCTTACCTGCTGATTGAGGGTCCCGAGTTCGCTTGGACGTTCGAGGTAAAGCGTGGGGATCAGGCTAAGGCCCAGGCGTTTGCTGCCAAGGTTCGGTCGGCCGCTAAGGAGTCCATCAGCGCCGAGTGAAGCCTATGGGCCTTCTTCGGTGCGTGCGGTCTTCGTCGTCGTAGAGGGGCTCGCGGTCGCTGCGTACGTGTAGCTCAGGAGGCACGCTGTACGAGTGAGCATGCTCGCTACGGGCCTCTCCTGCTCCCTCGGGTCCGAACTCTTGAGGCTCAGTCATTGCGGCTGCTGAGGCTTCGAGCCAGGCGCAAATGGCGCGGTACAGACGCATGCCCTGCCTCCTGAAGTCTGCGGTTGCATCCCCTTATCGAATGGGGATCTCGTTCCGGCCCATATGTCCGGCATTCATTGCTTGGCCGCGTTTCGCCCAGTTCCTACGTGTCGGTCGCTGGGTTACGTGTTGCCCCGCCAGTGTCAGCCGCTGGTGTGGGCGTTCCCCGGTTTGGTGCCGGCCATGAGGTTCCCAGCATGCTCGTGTGCATGGCGCGGAACTGGCCGGGACGTGTGGCTCCTGCATGGAGTAGGCGCGTAGCGTCGCCTCGTTCTTAGGCCGCAGATGCAGTTGATCCGACCCGACCGTGAGGTCAGCCCCGGCTGATCCTTGGTCGCACTTAGGTGACTTGCCCAGTACCGACCTGCGGTCTCCATGCAGGAGAGCTTTGAAAGTTTGTTGTGCGGCTCCGCAGGGTGTCCCTTGGCAGGAGGATTCGAGGACTCCCGGTCCGTCCTTCGCTGGTCATTGGCCTGGCGTTGACGGAGCCGCACGTGTGGGGTACGCCTGAAGGCGCCCGGGGGAACTGTTGTTCCCGCGGCAGCAGCAGGAATCGAACCTGCCGTGGACCGGTTTACAGCCAGCCCTGGCACCTTGCCTCTTCTACTGCCAGGTGAAGCCCCGCCGTATGGGGGTCGGCGGGGCTTCAGTCTTTGGGGGCCCGTTGTGGAAGGTTTAGGGCAACAAAAAGGCCGGTCCGAGTGGACCGACCTGAGTTTTTCGAGACTTGTGACCTCGACGTGACACAGCTTATCTGGAATTAACTCACCTGTGCAACATCCTTGTTCGGCGTGTCGGCTGCTGCTCGGAGCCATTTGAGGTTGTCGCCGTTCCATTCGGCCCCGCATCCGTCGCACTTCGCCGTCCAGGCCGATGGTGGGGCGATCTGGTCGGCTTCGTCGTCCCAGTAGTGGACGGCGAGGCATGGTTCGCGCTCCGGGCCATAGAAGCGCTGGCTGCAGGCTGGACATGGGATGGATGGACGCCACGGCGGCCGCTTGGAAACGAGCAGGGCCCGGACACCTTCGATCCATTCGAGGGTGATCCCTTCGAGGTAGGGTTGCCATTCCGTGGAGGCCGCCAGCGCCCACGCTCGCAGGAGTTCAATGAGGCTGCCGCGGTACTCATTGCCCGTCATTGCGCCGTGCTCGGCGAGGGCCTTTGCTTTGATCTCGTTTTCGAGCTTGACCGCTTTGGCGTTGACGATCATTCCTGAGCCGCCAGATCCTGCCCCTTGGGCTCCGAGGCTTGATCCGCTGGCTGCCCGGAGTTCGGCGAGTAGTGGGGGTGCTTTTACGAATGATCCGTCGTCGGCCATCGTCATGTGCTCGTTGGTGAGCTGGTGGATGTTGTCCTTGAGGGTCATGACTTGGCTCTCCTTGTTGCGTCGGGTATTTCCCTGACATCGAATGCTTTGGTGGCGAGCACGAGGACGCGCTCGCCGTCGTCGCTGAAGTTCCAGAAGCCGATCCGTCCGGCCTCGTAGAAGTAGATCTCGTGGGAGCTGATCTCCTGCTCCGCGGCGTCGGGGTAGGTCCGGTAAGCGAACTTGCGCAGCTTGCGGGGCGGGTGTTCGGGTTCGGTCGCGTTCACATGGGGGAAGGTCATCGGCTGCCTCCTGCTTCGAGCTTGATGATTTGGAGTCGCCACCCGGTGGTGACTTTGATGGGCTCTCGCGGGTCGATGCCAAGGTTGAGGGCATCCTGAGCGAATGCCCATAGGTCGGCAACGGTCATCCCGGTCTTCTTGTCCTCGGCGTTCCGGACCAGTGTGATCGCGTTGCCGCTCATGAGCGATCTCGGGTCTTGATGATGTGCTCGTACATGACCTTGACGTGCCGGGCGTCGGCCAGGGCGTCATGTTCGCCGGCGGCCTGCTTTGGCAGGAGCTCGACGCCGGTCCAGTCCACGAGGGATCGGACATCGTTGGTGTACATCGGGATGCCTTCGGGGAGGTCCATCATGGTCCCGAACAGTTGGGCAAGTGCGACGTGGTCGTATGAGGCGAACCATGCCCAGAGTTCGGGCGGGCTTCCGGCGAGGAGGAACTCGGCGACTTCGTCCCGGATCTGCTCTTTCGGCTTCCAATCACCGCTGAAAGGCAGCTGCGGGAAGACGTTGGCCATCAGCCATTCGTGCTTCCGGATCCGGGCCCAGTCGGCGCCGTCGTTCACGGCGTAGTATTCGCGGCCGTCCTCAGCGACGATGCCGATGCTGATGAGGTCGATGGTCGTTCCGTCCTCGATGAATTCTGTGTCATAGAAGTACTTCATGACTCTCTCGCAATCTTCTTGTTGATGAAGGCCAGGACGTCGCCCCAGCAGTTGCTGCAAAGGGTGACCTCGCTCCAGAGGTTTGATGCGACGACGTCGTGAGCCGTCACGGCTTTGTCCCAGCTGTTCATGCGTAGGTAGTTGAACTTGATCCGCCATGTCTCGCGGTAGACCTTCCCGAGGAATCGGGATAGTCCGGGTCGCGGCAGCTCCTCTGTGACCTTGGCGCGGCACCGGTGGCACGGTTCCGGCTTGCTCATGCCGCCTCGTAGGTCTTGGCAAAGATGTCCGGATCGCAGGGGTAGAACTCGCCTTGGACGCCCTTGATGATCCACCAGCCGGGGGCGGCGAGCATCTCACCCTCCAGCGTCATGACGATCAGGTGCCGCACAGTGAACGGCGCGTGGATCATTTTCCCGCGGGGAAGGATGTAGCACCCGGCATCGAAGTCCCACAGGTGTTCGATGTGGTCGGTGTCCACGATGGCGACGTCCCGGCCCGCCCAGTTGTGGATGGCCTGGCTGGTCTCGTCGGTGCCGTCGAACTGCATGGCTTCGATGACGACGGGCTTCTTGCGGTACTTGGTGGGCGTGTTCATGGCTGCTCCTGGGTGATGGTGAGGTTGGCGCCGGGGACGTTGTCGGCCCAGACTTTGCGGATGTCCCAGTGGACGATTCGGGCGTCGTCCTTGATGACCTGGGATTTGGTGAGGGCGTCGCCGATGGCGCGTTGGAGTTTGTCGAGATCCGGGGTGCCGGCCGGGGCGTCCGGGTACTTGGTGGTGGCGGGCTTGCGGAGCTGGATGGTTCCGCTGATGCTTACCGCGCTGTCCCATGTGTCCCAGCTGGGCCCGGTGGCAAGGCGGGCAGCGGCTTCGACGGCGGCACGCCATGCGGGCAGCTTCTCGTCCATCTCGACTAGGACGACTTTCTTGCCGCGGATGAAGCCTTTCTTGCTGCCCTGAGTTGCCGGTGCTCCGTGGACGATGATGTTGACGGTCCTTGGCACGACGTCGGCGAGAATCAGTTCGTCGTCCTTGAACCTGAGGTTGTCGGCACCTCCGACGGCGACGTTGTAGCGGAACTTGGTCCCGCCCGGGTGGAAGCTGACGATGGTCCCGACTTGATCGAACAGGTGCTCGTGGCCGCCGATGATGCGGACGGTGTCGCCGATGCGGAATTTGGTCATGCTGCTACCTCCAAGATGTTCTTCTCGGGCACTCGGTAGTCTCCGAAGTCCCCATTGACGGTGACGGTGCTCGTGTTTACGCGGACGACTCGATGCCAGCCGTAGTACGTGCGGACGGCCTTTGCGGCTTGTAGCTGCTCGCGGGTGAATGGGACCGGCTTGGTTCGCTCGGCATGCGCCGCAGCCTTCTTGGCATCCTCTGCAGCTTTTGCGGCCTCGGATTCGGCTATTGCCTCGTCAACGCTGCGCTCGGTCGCGGCAGCTCGGGCGCGGTATGCGGATCTTGTATCGCGCTTCACGTCATGTCTCCTTTAAAGTCGAAAGCCGCCCCGGTTGGGACGGCTTCGGTTTCTGCGGCTTTGGCCTTTATTGCCTGTAGTTGTTTCGTGACGTGTGCGAAGGGATTGAGGGTCCGTTCGACTTCCCGGATCGTCCCGTCGATACTTCGCCTGACGTCGCGGGCGATGGCTTTGCTGCGGGCGAGGTCGAGGATGCCCTCGGCGATGTCCTGTTCGGTCACGTCTTCATCCATGAGGTACGGCATCCCGGCCTGGTAGTCGTGCTTGCCGCGCTCGACGAGGTTCACGATCGTATTGATCCTTTTCGTGTGCGGGCTGACGTGCCCGCCGCCGCCGTTCAGCCGGGCTTCCTGCTCTCGCCGCTCGGCATTCTCGGCCCGGTTCTTCCAGCTGTCACGGTCATATTCGGCGCGCTTCACGACGCCTTCGAGCCTGCCGACCATGTATGCCGCGAGCCGGGACAGTGCCGGGGACATGTCGCCGTCTGGCGTCAGATTCGGGGCTTCACGAAGGATGGTCATCGATCTCGTGCGCCTGCCTGACGGCGGGGCCATAACGCCCCATAGGTCAGGGATCGTAAGGCCTTCGACGAGTGCGGGGTCGGCGACGACGAGATACCAGCGGGTGCAGTAGCGCAGCCACGGATCCGCCTTGGTCGGGTCGGAGAGCTCGGCCATGACGTCCGATCGGGTCACCTTGATCTCGTGCCCAATCAGGGTGTTCTCTTTCGCTCCGGCGATCGATATTGGCGCAACGAGCAGGTCCGCTCGTCGGCGCCCGCCTGGCGCCCCGATCTCGGGCATGAACAGGTGCCCCATGGCTCGCCCGTCCGGGTTGTAGTGCTGGCGCAGCAGCTCCGTCATGCTCGATGCTGTTTGGGCGCCGGCCATCAGCGCAGCCCCCTCATGAGCTTTTCGAGCTTGAGGCGTTCCGCGTTGTCGGTGACTACGACGTCGGTAACGCCTTCCCAGCCGCAGACTTCCAACGCTTCACGACCACTAGCTACTTCGATGACGCCGTCGTTCAGGGGCAGGGGCTCGACGTGTCCGCCGCTGATGAACCCTGCCCCGGCCACGTAGTAGCCCTGCGTGCCGCCGATCGTGGCCAGCCCAGAGCGGAGGCGCCCGAGCTTGGATGCGCCGTCGCGAAACCCTGGCCAGTATCGGACGGGCGTTCCTTGCTTTAGTTCGGTGGTCATTCGTCGTTCTCGCTTTCTGGTTCGTGGTGTTTGCCGATGCGGTCGGCGGGGCGGATACCGGCTTTGACGTCGGCGTGGCAGGAGCGGCAGCTGTGCGCTTCCTGCCCGATGTGGTCTTCGCATGGCGGGGGCTTGGGTAGCCGGGCTTTGACCTCTGGTGGCCAGAACCGCTGATCGATGAAGATGCAGCCTGGCGTCTCAACCTTCGGGTCTCTGGCAGCGTTGACGGCCGCGGTCGCGATATCTGCGAACGCCGCGGGGTGTCCGTGGTTTCGTTCAAAGACCTTGAGCATGGCCGGGGCGGACCAGCGTGGGCGCATCTCGTGGAGCATGACGGCCAGGGCCTTGGCTTGGTTTTCGGTGATCAAATTGACTCCTTCCTTCAATCAGCCGTCCCGGTCCCTCGCGTTACTTAGGTGACGATTGATTGAGAACTTTCACCGTGTTTTCTTTAGAACTGAAGAAGAGACTTAGGTGAGGAAGGCACCTACGTAAGTAGGTACTCTTAACTCTGCCGCTCTGTTTGTCGCGCGTTTGCCGCGGCTAATCGGCGGCAAACGCCGCTCGTTTTGCCGCTTTTGCCGCTCTTCAATGGGCGCGCTTATGTACCGAGTTCCGCGTCTTTCAGCCACTTTTCACCGTCGACGGCCGCCTGTTGGCAGTGCTCGCATTTTTCGACGTAAATTCCGCGTTTTTCGTGGTTCGTGACGTGAGCCCCGCGCCGGGGCGCGTGGGTGACTCTTGTATCGGGTTGAGGGATTCGGCGATGCAGTCCGCGCAGGCGTCCGGTTCTTCGGTCTTGAACGTGTTGGGCATGATGACCTTGACCTTCGCCCCGCAGAGGGCCGCTCGGTAACCCCACGTGTCTTCGATGAAATGGGGCTCTTTGATCCCAAGTTCGGTAGCCACCGGGCGGACGGCGTGCACAGTTCCGGGATCCTCGGGCAACTGCGGGGTCCGGGCACCCGCCGCCCTGTCGAACGGCATCGCCCATTTGGTTAGGCCAGCCTTGAAGATGGGCGTCTGAGGAGTGGTGGGTGTCATGCCGCAACTTTCCCGAGTTCGAGTGCCAGTGTGTGCAATTCTGCCCCCAGCCACGTCGTTCCGCAGGCACCGCAACGCGCTTCGGACCCCGAGGCCGTGATAGCGGTATTTCGGACGTATTCGTCTTCGTCCCACGTCCAGGCGTGCGAGGCGCCGCATCCGTCGACAGGGCAGGATCCGGTGATCTCGATACGGCGGACGGGGTTGATGAGTTGGTCGATGGCGGCCGCCCATGCCGCGGCTTTGTGCAGGCACTTTCGGGTCTCGTCACCACTGACATCTGCTTGCGTCCATGCCGCCCATTTCTGGAGCTTGGACTCTGGGGAAACCGATCGTTCGTCCTTGCCTGTGATCGCGATGTTCATGGTTGACAGAGTTTCGCGAATCTCATCCCAGAGGATAACGGCCGCCAGGGCAACGGGAATCCGGGGCCCCGACGATGCACCCGTCGATGGCCGGCTGCTTGACGTGATCTCTTGCTGAAGCTGAGTGAAGAGTGCCAGCTCCGTCGGATAGGTGGTGCTTCCCAACTCGCGGTCGGTGTGTGTGGTGCGGTGGTCCCGCGTGAGGCGGTGGACGGTGCTGTTGAGCAGCTGCTCTGTCATGGTGGTGTCTCCTGAGCTAGACGTTTGGTAGGGCCTGTGCGGGGTGAGTGTGAGGTCACGCGATGCCATAGCGGAAGTCTCCTGGTCCGTGGGCCATGCTGCTGACGGATGCGAAGTGGGGGCGCCAGGCGAGGCGGATCTTGCCCGTCTCTCCGTGCCGGTTCTTCTCTATGATCAGTTCGATTTCGCCTTCCATTTCTTGGTCGTCGCGGTGGAGCAGGATGATGTTGTCCGCGTGCGCTTCGATGCCTCCGGACTCGCGGAGGTCTGCCATCGTTGGCCGGGTGTCGGCTCGCTGTGTGGATCCGCGGTTGACCTGCGCGAGCGCCAGGACGTGAGTGTCGAACTCTTTCGCGAGGTGCTTGCAGTCCTCAGCTATCCGTGAAACTTGACGTTCCCGCATGTCCCTCGGGTCCGCCGGCGCGCACAGCTGCAGGTAGTCGATGATGACCAGCGGGAGCGGTCCACGTCGGGCCCATGTGCGGACCGTGGCACGAATCTGGGCCATGGTGATCCGTGACGCTTCCTCGATGTATACCGGCCATTCGGCAGCCTTCGCTGTGAGGCGCGCGATCTTCGCCCACTCCGCTTCGCCCAGGCTGTGGGAGTTGATCTTGTGGAGATCGATCCCTTCGGACGCGGCGGCCATGCGACCTACCACCTCGTGCTCTTTCATCTCGAGCGAGAAGAACCCTACCCCGTACGTTGCAGCTGCCACTGCCGCACAACCCGCAACGAGCGACTTCCCAACGGCTGGGCGGGCGCCCATAACGGTTAGCTGCCCAGGGTGCCAGCCTCCATTGAATCGGTGGTCCAACTCAGACCATCCCGTTGGGTAGGAGCGGCCCTTGGGTGCTGACCACAGGTCCACGGCGTCTTCCAGTGCCGCCGAGAACGTCCGGACCCGGATGCCTGTGGCTTCGTTCGCCGTCGCATCCAAGGTGACTCGAGCCTGGTCAAGGACGGCTTCCGTTTCATCCCATCCCGCAGTTCCGGACAGTTGTTGCAGCTTCGCACCGACCTCGGCAAGCCGCCGCAGCCGCGCAGTTCCCGTGATGATGCTGGCGTAATGGCCGGCCGCCGATCGCACCGGTGCCGCTTCCATACATTGGTGCAGATAGGTCGCGTCCAGCCCGTTGATTGGGGAGGATATGAGTTTCTGCGACATCGCCAGGGCGGTGAACGGCCTCCCTGCCCGTGACTCCGTAAGGATCATGTCCCACAGCTGCTCGTGCTGGGGCCTGTAGAAGTCCTCGCCCTTCAAGGTGATGTCTTCTAGCGCTCGCTGGTCCAGTAGCGCGGCGCCGATGACAGCTCGTTCGGCATCCGTGTCTTGCCGCGGGGTCCGGTCGGTCATGCTGCGACCCCCAGTTTCCGTTTAGCTTCAGCCAACCGTTCGGCGTTGTGGATGGCCCGT
The DNA here is from genome assembly GCF_059423525.1 of Arthrobacter sp. GW460-12-1-14-TSB2. Lineage (NCBI taxonomy): Bacteria > Bacillati > Actinomycetota > Actinomycetes > Micrococcales > Micrococcaceae > Arthrobacter > Arthrobacter sp. GW460-12-1-14-TSB2. Next base: position 562,353 of record NZ_JBWKYC010000001.1, on the reverse strand, counting down.
TGTTCCTTCTTCCACGCGATCTCGGCCGCGACGTCGAGACCTGCGGGCGGTGTGCCGGGAGACCAGACATCGCGCCCGAGGATTGCGTCAACGTCGATCTCCCCGTTGAATCCGGCCGACGCCGGCTTGGCGCCGACGCCGGCTTTTGCCCTCAGCTGGTCGAACTTTTCCCGGAGCTTTGACATGGACAAGATGTTGGCCCTCCAGAACTCATCCGAGGTGGCCCACCGGATCATCCAGGCAACCTGGTCAACCGTGTACTGGTCCCTGTCCAGCAGGAGCCGGGCCGCGTCGCGGTTCTTCTTGTTCCTCGATGGCTTCTTGGAGCCGTTGGCCTCAAGAGATGAATCGAGGAGATTCAGAAGCTCTTCAACATCGGGTCGCGGGATTTCGTCAGAAATCGCCGACGAAGAAGTTTCTTCTTTAGAAGAAGTAGCAGTAGCAGTAGTTGTTCGCATACGAACGCTATTCGAATCCTTTGCCAAGGGCTTTGCCATAGCGCTTCCAAGGGCCATGCTCTCCGCTTGGCTAAATTCCTTCATATCCCTTGCCTTCGCTTTGAGGATTGTCTGGACTTTCGGGTGTTCCCAGAGGGCCAATTCGGGCTGCTCTGAGTGGAGCTTCTGGATCTCGAAAGCGAAGAACTCCTTGATCTCAGTCGAGGCGATACCGGCGAAGGCGTTTGCCATAGTGACGTGAAGGCGGGGGTGTTTGATCACTCCGTCATGGCGCGCAAAGGAACGGACAAGAACTTCCTCCGTTTCGTTGTCTACGTAGATGAAAAATGCCGCAGCCAACTCTTCAGCGTCCGCCATGACGTCCTGGGCCGTCCGCCCAGCCGTCGGTGCTGCGAGCCGTCCGGGACGCCAGTCAGCGACACCGGCGTAGTTCAACGTCGGGTGAGTGAGGATCAGTTGGTAGAGGTGCTGGGCGCCCATCGTAAGAGCGCGCCAGTCACCGTCCGCCCAGAGATCAACCCGGATATTCGAGCGATCCCTAGCCAAGGAGCGCCCCCTGCTTCTCCAGATACCGATCTAGCGTCAACTCGGAGCGCTTGTAGAGGCGGTAATCGTCCGGACTCCATTCGCCCGTGGATACCAGCCGGCGAAGCCTGGCATGCACCTCGCCCGGCGGGCACTCGAACCAATCCGCCTCGTTCCCTTGGAGAGTCCCGCAACGCCTGAGCCTGATCCCTTCGGTTTCGAGAATGTGCCCTTTGATGTCGCCGGGATACGCCGGGCGCTTGTAGGGCTTGGAGTGGAATGCCAGCACGGCAGCCATGGCATCGGCCTGGGTGTGATCACCGAGGATCTCGAACCAGGTGTCAGCGAGGCCCACTGAAAACTCGCGACCCTCCAGCAGTTCGAGTTTTTCGAGCACGGGTCCAAGTTCAGATCGCTGCATCAGTTGTTACCTCCGGCGCCCAGGACGGTCTGAGCGGCGGCGGTGAGGTCAGCGGCGAGCTGTAGCGCGTCAGCCGGTGAGAGGGGCGCGTCGGTCTCACCGACGCTTTTCCTCGCGGTCCAGAGTTCGATGGTGTGGGAGCCCCCCGCGGAGTTCCAGGTCCATACCGGGGTGATGATCCAGCGGCGCTTCACGATGTCGTTTCCGATCCACCGGTCTGAGGATCCGTGGGCGAGGGTGTAACCCTCGGGCGGCATCGGGATAGGGCCCAACATCTCGAGGAACTCTGAGAGATCCAGATCGAGCTTGTGTGCCATATCGCCAGCCTCTCGAATGGTGGCCGGGTACTTGGTAGTGTTGTTCACGGGAATCTGTCCTTCTATTTATGGTTTGGTTCCGTGGCCGCGGTGAATTCTTTGGCGAGAGCTCCGCGGCTTTTTTCTGCACTGGTAATCATGCTGGAGCCTTGGACTCATCCAGTTGGGACTCCTCCCAGGCGAGAACATCAGCCAATCGGTAGCGCAGGTATTTTCCGATCCGCATTGCACGCGGACCTTTGTGGTAGACCCTCCATCCGTAGATTGTCTGCAGTGGTACGCCGACCCGATCCGCCAGGTCCTTCGGGGATAGGTGACGCTCTTGGGTGGCCTGAGCGGCTTGAGGTTTCAAAGGTAAGGGCCTCTCTATTCAGCGCGGTTGTTCGTGCTGGAATAGACGGTATTCGAAGTCGATGAAAGATACAAGTCAAAGTCGAAAGGCAATTATTCGATTTTGAGTGTATGCTCCTACTCATGAACTCAACACCCGATGAAGAGATAGGCCTGCGACTCCAGCAAGTGAGGGAGCGTCAGAACCTGAATCAGGCGCAGACCGTGCGCGCGCTACGCAGTGCTGGTCTTGTTTGGTCTCAGGGCACGTTGTCGAAGGTGGAATCCGGCATACGCCCAATTCGCTTGGCCGAGCTGCCGGCCATATCTAGAGCATTGGGGGTTAGTCAGAGTGAGCTACTGGCACCTGAGGACCCCATCGCAACCACCCTGGAGCGGATGAGGGTTGTGGAGTCAACGGCCCGCGAAGCTTTCTCGGATCTCCGATACCGGTACTTGAGTGCTGCGGCAACTCGGCGAAGCGTTCAGCTCCTATTTGAGCTTTCGGAAGGCCGGCCGGGCCCGTACTCCGTTTCCTGCTCGGCGACGCGGTTCTTGCAAGACGCCATCCGCGATGAGTATTCCGAGACCAGTCTCTCTCCGGTAGATGCCTTGGCTCGATTGGGCGTCATTTACACGCCCGTGGAGGAGGTCAAGGTCGAGTCGGAGGTTGAGTTGGACGCGCTGGATGCATCGCTTCCCGCGGATTACAGGCTGAGCCTAGGTTGGAAGGATGTTGAGCAATTGAGAGATACCCCGGCCGATTCGCGGTATAACTCCCTCATTCACATTCGAGACACCCTGACTGAGCACGTCATGGGAAAGGCGCTCGAGGCTAAGTTCCCACAGGTTACTTTCACTGATTCAAACGAGCCGCGCATAGGCTTCCGTTTCAAGGAAAATCTGTTGATATCGGGGATTCAGGAGCCCGATGATGCCTAGGCCGCCGCTGCAGATCGGAACTTGGGGGAAGATCAGCAGGGACGAGGTTACCCCCGGAGTCTGGCGGGCAATGGCGAGGTTCCGTGACTTTGATGGCGTCACCCGAAAAGTAGAAGCCCGCGCCCTGGCGGCCTCCAAGAATGATCGCGGGTCCAGGGCGGAACAAGCCCTTGTGGCCGCTCTTAGGGACCGGGCGATGCCGGCGGGGGATGATATAACGGCCGACACCCGACTGACTCGGTTGGCGGAGGTCTGGTGGCAGGAGTTCATGGACCAGGATCGGGCTATCAATACGCAGCGCCGCTACCGAGAGGTCTTGGACTCATACGTGAGCCCAGGCGTGGGAGGACTCACTGTCCGGGAAGCCACAGTTTCTCGGCTTGACCGCTTCCTCAAGGCCACTCGGACGAAGCACGGAAATGGCTCGGCGAAGCTCGCCAAGACCGTCCTATCAGCCATGCTCGGCCTCGCGGCTCGACATGGCGCAATCGGCGCGAACCCGCTCCGCGACGTTGCGAAGGTCCCTGTAAGCCGGACGGAGGTGCGCGCCCTGACTATCGAGGAAGCAGCTGCACTCCGGGCTGGGCTTCATCAGTGGCAGGTTGCAGTTCGGCCGGTCGGCAGGAAGCGTCCGAACGACTTGCTCGACGTCGTTGACATCATGCTCGCAACTGGCGCGCGAATCGGGGAAGCGCTCGCCCTCAGATGGAAGGACGTTGACCTAAAGTCCACCAGGCCCACGCTGACTGTCACCGGCACCATCATCTACGTGAAAGGGGAAGGGATGACGATTCAAGAGCATCCGAAGTCCACCAACTCGCGGCAGCGCTACTTCCTGCCGCCATTTGCTGTGGAAATGCTCCTCCGCCGCCAGGTACAGCAGTGGGTGGCCAACCCATGGGACGTGGTCTTTCCGTCATCGACGGGGACGCTACGGGATCCGGGGAACTTCCGGAAGCAGTGGCGTTCGGCACGGGATGACATCGGTTTCCAGTGGGTTACGCCGCACACGTTCCGGAAGTCCGTGGGGACGCTCCTGGCCAACTCTGAGGGCATGGCATCGGCATCCGCCCAGCTTGGTCACTCGAACGAGCAGATAACCAGCCGGCACTACGTCCAGAAGACGCACGAAGCGCCGGACATGACCGAGCTGCTACAGGCGTTCGGGGAAAATGCCGGGGGAGGTAAATGACCCCCGCTGAGACTGCCGCGGCTGCGGCCCCGGCCTGGAATATCTGGACTGTGCTTGGCACGGCCAGCGCTGGTGCTGTCGTCGCGTTGCTCGTGGACTTCTTCCTAAAACCGCGCCTTCAAGTGCGGAACGACAGGTTCTCCCAGCGGGCCAAGGACCGGATGGAGGTTGTCAACGTGGTTCGGGCCATCATGATCGAGACCCGGAAGGGCATGACCGTGGAAACCCTCCGGGACGTCCCCGACGATGCTCGCGTGCTCCTCCGGGAACTTGTTGACCGGCACAACGCCGAGTGCCTGGCAAAGCTCACTGACCTATCCGGGGATATGGGGTCCGCCTATGCTGTGGGCGGCCATCATCTTCCCGCTCCGGTGCTCCGGCTGGTCGAGCACGCCGGAGGGCTCCTTCAGGGGCTGCTACTGGCTGGCGTAGACATGGACACAATGCACCGCCGGATGGCGCCCTACTTCAACCTGCTGTACGACGTGCTCATGACTTCGCGCTTTCAAATCTTCGCCTATGGGCCTCGCATTCAGTGGGTTCGGCGCGTGGTCGAAACGGGAGACTCCACAAGGCAGCTGGCCATCCTGCGGCTCTATGGGCTTTCGGCGTTGGGAAATTGATTCCGGTGGGTAAGCGGTGGATTCGCCAATACTCTGACTGAAATGAAAGTGGCTCTGACCTACGTTTCCGCAGGTCAGAGCCACTTTTCTTGTGCCCCAGGAGGGAATCGAACCCCCGACCGGCGGATTAGAAGGCCGCTGCTCTATCCCCTGAGCTACTGGGGCACGTGGGCGCCTCCGGACTGCTCCGGCGGCGCCTAGAAAAGTTTACAGTGCCGCGCGCGTTCGGCCAGTCAGCCCGTGTGCGGCGTTTCGACTCATCCCCAACAACCCCTTGTTCCCCGGAGTTTTGCACATAGGGGGAGCCGTGCCTCGAAACGGCTGCGTTGCGGCGTGAAGCTGAAGGTGCCTGCTAGGGCATCATCATTCGAGACAGGACACCAAGATGACTGACAATATGACCGTCCGGGGCTTCGTCGCCACGGAGATCAAGACCTCCACCACGCCCGGGGGCGTCCCAACGGCATCCTTCCGGCTCGGCTCCACGGACCGCCGGTACGATCGCGCATCCGGTACGTGGGTCGATGGGAATACCAACTGGTTCACCGTTCAGGGCTATCGGCAGCTTGCCGGCAACATGGCCTGCAGCATCAAAAAGGGCCAGCGGGTCATCATCGTGGGAAGGCTCAAAATGCGAAGCTGGGAAAAGGAAGGCCGGATTTACCACTCTGCCGAGATCGACGCAGACTCCGTCGGCCACGACCTCATGTGGGGTTCGGCCAATTTCATCCGCAACGCCGGTAACCCCGCGCAGCAGGGCACGGGCCAGGACCCGCAAGGTTCTGCCTCCGACACCCAGGGCATTGGCGACCCTGGCGACCCCGATGAAACCGGCGATACGTCCGCAGACGGGATCTTCGTTGACGACGAAAACGGTGACGTCCTGCAGCTTGACTCGGAGACGGGCGAACTTACCGGGGCCGCCGCCTGAACACATCCCGTTGATGCCGCCAGTGCGGCACCGTCCCCCTGCGGTGCCGCATGGCAGAATGGCCAAGTGATCCGAGCAGAGACATCCCAGCGACAATCCGGAATTCGCCGGTACCTGATCAGCCGGTCCGGAACGCGACAGTTCGGAACCCGACGGCGCCCAACGGGCGCGCCAGTGCTGCTCCTCGCAGCTTCCATGCTTGCGGTGGCCCTCGCCGGCTGCACCAGCACGGACTCCGGATCCCCGGCCTCGCAGTCGGCTTCCCCGGCCGCTGTGCCGGCATCGGAGGCGGCACGGCCTGCAACGCCAGCCGGGACCGCGACCACTGCCACAGGCGCTGCCGCGGAGCCGGAACCCGACGCGGCGACTGCCAGGTTGAAGGACACTGTGACCAACGCCCTGCAGGGAGTCGCCGCGGCCAACCCCAAACCGGGGCAGGAACAGTTGACTGCGGCCTTGACCGGTGCGGGAATACCCGCCGGTTCGTTGCAGGTATCCGCCAGCCGCACGCCTACAGGCCTGGAGGTCGACGCCATTGAGGCCGCCGCCCTGCAGGGTGCGGATTGTGTGATCGGCCAGATCCGCGACGGAAGTGTCGTCGTCACAGTCCTGCCCGTGCTGGCTACCGGAAAGTGCTTCGTCGGCGGCTGAGCCTCAACCGGACCGCTACCAACCGCCCACCGATGACAACCGCGAATGTGAGTTAACCCCGCCGACCCACTAGATTTGGAACCATGGCGGAATTTATCTACACAATGACCAAGGCCCGCAAGGCTGTTGGCGAAAAACTCATTCTCGACGATGTGAGCATGTCCTTCTTCCCGGGTGCAAAGATCGGTGTTGTTGGCCCCAACGGTGCCGGTAAGTCCACCATCCTCAAGATCATGGCTGGCCTGGACACTCCCTCCAACGGTGAGGCGCGGCTGAGCCCCGGCTACACGGTGGGCATCCTGCTCCAGGAGCCGCCGCTGAACGAGGAGAAGACCGTCCTGGGCAACGTCCAGGAAGGCGTCGGCGAGATCTACGGCAAGATCCAGCGTTTCAACGAGATCTCCGAGGAAATGGCAAACCCCGACGCCGACTACGACACCCTGCTGGAGGAAATGGGCCAGCTCCAGGAAGCCATCGACGCCGCCGACGCATGGGACCTCGATTCCCAGCTCGAGCAGGCCATGGATGCCCTCCGCTGTCCGCCGGCCGATGCCGACGTCACCCTCCTCTCCGGTGGTGAGCGCCGCCGCGTCGCGCTGTGCAAGCTCCTGCTGCAGAAGCCTGACCTCCTGCTGCTGGACGAGCCCACCAACCACCTCGACGCCGAAAGCGTCCTCTGGCTGGAGCAGCACCTCTCCAGCTACGCCGGCGCCGTCCTCGCCGTCACCCACGACCGGTACTTCCTCGACCACGTCGCGGAATGGATCGCAGAGGTCGACCGCGGGCACCTTTACCCGTACGAAGGCAACTACTCCACCTACCTGGAGAAGAAGCGCGCCCGCCTGGAAGTCCAAGGCAAGAAGGACGCCAAGCAGGCCAAGCGCCTCACCGAAGAACTCGAATGGGTCCGCTCCAACGCGAAGGGCCGCCAGACCAAGTCCAAGGCGCGCCTGGCCCGCTACGAGGAGATGGCCGCAGAGGCGGACCGTACCCGCAAGCTCGACTTCGAAGAGATCCAGATCCCGCCGGGACCCCGCCTCGGCGGCCTGGTGCTCGAGGCGAAGAACCTGCAGAAGGGCTTCGAGGACCGGACCCTCATCGACGGACTGTCCTTTACGCTGCCCCGTAACGGCATCGTCGGCGTCATCGGCCCCAACGGTGTCGGCAAGACCACCCTGTTCAAGACCATCGTGGGCCTGGAGCCGCTGGACGGCGGCGACCTGAAAATCGGCGACTCGGTCAAGATCTCCTACGCTGACCAGAGCCGCGGCGGCATTGACCCCAACAAGACACTCTGGGAAGTTGTGTCCGACGGCCTCGACTACATCCAGGTGGGCCACGTTGAAATGCCGTCCCGCGCCTATGTAGCGGCGTTCGGATTCAAGGGCCCGGACCAGCAGAAGAAGGCGGGTGTCCTCTCCGGTGGTGAGCGCAACCGCCTGAACCTGGCGCTGACCCTCAAGCAGGGCGGCAACTTGCTGCTCCTTGACGAACCGACCAACGACCTCGACGTCGAAACGCTCAGCAGCCTCGAGAACGCACTGCTGGAGTTCCCCGGCTGCGCCGTGGTGGTGTCGCACGACCGCTGGTTCCTGGACCGGGTGGCCACCCACATCCTCGCCTACGAAGGTGACGAGGAAAACCCGTCGAAATGGTACTGGTTCGAAGGAAACTTCGAGTCGTACGAAGAGAACAAGGTGGAGCGCCTGGGCCCCGACGCGGCCAAGCCGCACCGCGTCACGCACCGCCGCCTGACCCGCGACTAGGCCCCACAGCCACCGCGGTAATGCAAAAAAGGCCGGCTCCCCGAAGGGAGCCGGCCTTTTGCATCCGCGCCAACAGCCGGGAGTGGGCCGCCGTCGGCCGCGCTCCGAAACTGCCGGGTCAGTCCTTCCCGGACTTGCGCAGCTGGTGCTGGAGGACCTTTGCCTGGACAGCGCCCGCAACTTTGCTTTTGAGGTCGGTCGGAACCCGGACCATGCCCTCCTGTGCCACCGTGGCCACGTGCAGCCCGTCGCGGCTGAAGATCTTGCCGGTGGCCAGCCCGCGGGCGCCTTGGGCGCTCGGAGATTCCTGAACGTACAGCAGCCATTCATCGACGCGAACGGGCCGGTGCCACCACATGGCATGGTCGAGGCTTGCGACGCTCATGCCCGGCGTGATCCAGCTGAGACCGTGTTTGCGCAGGATGGATTCCAGCAGCGTGTAGTCACTGGCGTAGGCAAGGGCAGCGCGGTGCGTGTTGGCGTCGTCCGGCATCGGCCCGAAGGTCTTCATCCACACGGCATTGCGGGCGTCCCTCTCACCGTTGGCCGAAACATACAGCGGCGGGTTCACGTGCCGGATATCGAAGGGACGCTCGTAAGCCCAGTGCCGTGCCACCGGGTGGTCGAACTTGCCCAGGAGATCCGCCGTGCTGGGCAGCGATTCGGGGTCGGGGATGCCCGCAGGCATGGCGGACTGGTGGTCGATTCCCTCGTCTTCCTCCTGGAAGGAGGCGATCATGGACAGGATGGGCATGCCATCCTGGTACGCGTGCACCCGGCGGGCCGAGAATGAACGGCCATCCCTCAGCCGCTGGACGCCGAACGTAATGGGCTTGTTGGCATCACCCGGTCGCAGGAAATATCCGTGCATGGAATGCACGCTGCGCGCGGGGTCAACGGTACGGTTTGCGGCGATGAGCGATTGTGCCAGGACCTGGCCGCCGAAGACACGCTGCCGCGGCTGCCGCTGGGATGGCCCCATGAAGATGTCCTCATCGGTCCGGGCACCCTCAAGCTCGCCGAGGTCAAGGAGTTCAATAAGCGAGGAGGTAGGGTCCACGGGCGGTGTCCCCTGCAGTCCGGCATCGGCTTCAGTCATGGTTCGACTTTAGACGTGACTCCGGCGCGGTCCCAAAGAGGCACAGCCGGTAGAGTCGATATTGTGTCTGACGTCCTAACCCAGCCCCTGCAGTTCACCGATCCCCGCGACCTCGCCGATCTGCGCACCTTTGCCACCCGCGCCAAGTCGATCGACGACGGCGCCATCCGCCTCCAGGCCTCCGGCCCGGTACTGGCCGCTTACGTGTGCGTGCTGCGCCCCAGGCTGTTGGGGGAGGCGACGCCGACGATCCTCGGGCTGCGGACCATGGCCCTGGCGCAGCCAGCGGACACTGACGTCACCGTTCCGATTTCGGCGGTTCTTGACCGGCTCGCCCGGGCGGGGGAGAACGACGTCGAACTGCCGTTGCCGCCAGTGACCGTCACCGAATCGTGGGCCGGCGTCGGTGCGCCCCGCACGGGCTGGGAGCCCGTCGCCACACTGCCGGACGCTGAACTGCGCCGGGCCGCAGAGACCGGTATCACCGAGATCGCCGCCATCATCCCGGACAAACCCGGCGCGCTGATCGTCAACAACGCCCGGGCTACAGTCTGGGGGAGGGAGCTCCCCGGCGCTGCCGGGCTGCCGCTGGGCGCGGCCTTCGCCGCCCTCACCCTCGGCTTCCTCGCCGACGGCGAACAGCAGCTCTACCGGGCGGGGCGCTGGTTCCGGCTCAGCGGATCCCGCGGACACGTCCTGGCGCGCACAGGGTCGGGACTTTAGCTCCTCCCCGCCAGCCCTGGCGGCCTGACATACTGACCGCATGAGCGACGTGGCCGTACTGGTTCCCCCGATCGAGCGGCACCTCGCCTTCAACGATGCGCTGCATCCCGACCGTATCTGGATCCGCCTGCTCCGCTTTGCGGTGGGCCTCATTGTTCTGGTCGCCCTGGCCCAGAAGACGTACGACGCCACCCTTCCGGGCAGCGATGTGGACGTCGGCCAGCTCTACTCGGAGTTCACGGTTCAGTCGAACCTCGTCCTGGGGCTGGTCCTTGTCGTTTCCGCCGCCCGGACGCGGTCGAGGCTGCCGGACTGGTGGGACCATGTGCTGGGCGCACTCACGTTCTATCTGGTGATGACGGGAATCATCTACGCGGTCCTCGTCGCCCCGCCGGACGAGCCGTGGTGGAGCTGGGACATGTACTGGCCCCAGCTGGCACATCACCGCCTGGCTCCGCTGTTCATCGCGCTCGACTGGCTCCTGGTCACGAAGACTGTCCACGGAAAATGGTCGCGGCCGCTAACCTGGCTCATCTACCCGTCCGCCTTCCTCGTCTACTCCTGGATGCGCGGGGCCATCGATGGCTGGTACGTGTACGACTTCCTCGATCCGACGCTCGAGGGCGGCTGGCCGGCCGCGCTGATTACGACGGCGCAGGTGCTCGTTGCGTTCCTCGTGATTGCCTTGCTGGTGCATGTTGGCGGCAACGCACGCACCGCACTCGCGACGCGGCGGAAGCCGCGTTGACCGAGCGTAGATGCGGGACCGACCTCAGGCGTCCGAGGGGCTGTTCACCATGGACAGCGCGGCGCGCTCCATGTAGTCCCACAGGGTGCCTTCATAGAGCGGCGGCAGTTCCAGCGCGTCCACTGCTGTTCGCATGTGGTGCAGCCACCGCTCCTTCGCCTCGGGCGTGACGCGGAACGGCATGTGGCGCATGCGCAGCCGCGGGTGTCCGCGCTCCTCGCCATAGGTGGTGGGGCCGCCCCAATACTGCTCGAGGAACATCAGAAAACGCCTTTTCGCCGGACCCAGGTCCTCTTCCGGATACATCGGCCGGAGCAGCGGGTCGGTGGCCACGCCGTCGTAGAAGACGTCGATGAGCTTCACGAAGGTCTCGTGGCCGCCTACTGCGTCGTAGAAGTTGTCGGTGTAACCAGGCTGCGTGAAGGGATCGTTCTGCATCAGCTGCTGTGGCTGGCGGGGTTCGCCGGCGCTGGGAATCGTCATGGTTCTATTCTCCGGCCTTCTGCTGGGGTGCGGTCTCAGGGGCGGGCACATCCGCGGAATCGTCCGCCGGGGCCACGTAGTTTCCTTGGGAGCGGTTGCCCACGCGCAGGATTTCGCCGTTGCGCAGGTACCAGATGGCACCGTCGTCGGAACGGACGCGGGTGATGCGCAGGCCCATGGATTCGACCGTGCCCACCACTTCGCTGGTCTCAATGACGTCGCCGATGCCGTACTGGTCCTCGATGGTGATGAAGATGCCGGCCAGGAAGTCGCGGATCAGCTGCTGGGCGCCGAAGCCTATGGCGACACCCAGGATGCCTACGCTCGTCAGCAGCGGCGCGATGTCCACGTCCAGGTTCTTGAGGACGTACATGATGGTGATCACGGCGATGAGGACACCCGCCACACTGTTCAACAGGGACCCGATCGTCCTGGCGCGCTGGACCCGGCGTTCGTGGTCCAGGGCGCGCAGGGCCGGGGCCACCCATCGGAAGTGCGGCTTCTTGAAGAATGTGGTGCCGGCGGCCACGCTCTTGGTGATTCCGGCAATCACGAAGGAGGCGACGAGCCAGATCGTGACACCCACTCCGATGCTGATCACAATTCCTGCGGCATTGATTCCGGAAATGTCCGGTGTGGCGGGCGGGGTGATCGACAACATGCTGTACATCGGCAGGGATGCTCCTTATTACTTATCGGCTTCAGCCGGAGCTGCCGGGCGTTCGCCGGGCGCATAACACTCTGTTCACCTTCAACACTAGCGTCGTAGCGTGGCCACATGCGCATCCTGATTCTTGGCGGCACCGCTTTCCTGTCAGCCGAAATTGCCCGGCAGGCGGCCGCCGCGGGCCACGATGTGACCTGCCTTGCCCGCGGTTCGACGGCCGGCCCGCCGGAGGGGACGGCCTGGCTGCGGGCTGACCGCACCACCGGGCGCCAGTCCTACGATGAGGCCTTGGGGGACTGGGACGCCGTCATCGACGTAACCCGTGATCCGGAGCAAGCCAGGGACGCACTCGAGGCGCTGGCGCCGATGGCAGCGCACTGGACAGTAGTGTCCAGCTGCTCCGTGTACGCAGACCATTCGGTGCCGGGCGCAGACGAAAGTGCCGCATTACTACCGCCGCTCACGCCGGGCACAGCCGCTGTCCCGGAGAACTACGGCGAGGCGAAGTCGGCGATTGAGCACGACGCGGCCACCATCGCCGAGGGCAAGGTCCACCTCTGCCGGGCGGGGCTGATCGGCGGCCCCGGCGACAGTTCGGACCGTTACGGCTACTGGCCCGCACGGTTTGCCCGGGATGCCGCCCCCGCCATCATTCCGGACATCGGCTCCAGCGCGACGCAGGTCATCGACGTCCGCGACCTTGCCGCGTGGATCCTGAAGGCCGCCGGACTGCAGATCACGGGTGCCCTGAATGCGGTGGGCAACGCCGTGCGGTTCGGCGACTACCTGGATGAATCCCGGCGCCAGGGCATGTACTCCGGCCGGACGTACAGCGTCCCGGAAGCCTGGCTGGTTGCCCGGGGGATCGGGTACTGGGCAGGTCCGGATTCACTGCCGCTCTGGCTCCCGGCGGGCCACGACGGTTTTGCCACACGCTCCAACGCTGCGGCTGTTGCGGCCGGCCTCAGCCTGCGGCCGTGGCAGGAGACACTGCGGGACACGCTCGAGGACGAACGCCGCCGCGGCCTGGACAGGGAACGGAAAGCCGGGCTCAGCGCCGAAACCGAGCGGCGGCTCGTGGAAGAATTCCTGCCCGGACCAATTCCTACCTGAGGCTAGGGTTCCTGAACGTGCACTGAGGCTTCGTGAAGCACGGGAAAGTTCACGCTCCGGGCAATGAAGCAGACCTTGTTTGCCTCGTGATGCAGCTGTACCAGGAGCGCGGCGTCCACGGCGGCGGCAACGGTCACTTCGGGCCTGAGTGTGGCGGATTCGAACTGGCCGCTGCCGTCACGGTTGGTCCGCATCAAGCCCACGGCACGGTCTTCGTACGCCGTTACCACCACGCCGTGCTTCACCGCCACGTGCAGGAACGAGAGCATGTGGCACTGGGACAGGGCGGTCAACAGCAGCTGTTCGGGGTTGTACCGCGTCTTGTCCCCGTGGAAGGTGGCGTCGGCTGACCCCTTGAGGACGGGAAGCCCGGGGATTTCGATGTCGTGGTCGCGGGAATACCCCCGGTACGTCGACGTTCCGTCTCCCCGGTTCCCGGTCCATCGCACAGTCACGGCGTAGCGGTGCTCATCAAGCGTCATGCCGCAATTCTAGTAACGCAGCACCTCTAATAAGGCCGAACGCCGGAACCCCGGGGCAGCGGCATGGCAGCTCCGGGGTTCCGGTTCGTGGGGACAGATGCCGGTGGCTATCCGACGTCGGCCTCGCGGGCCCGCAGCGCCCGCGCCACGCCGTCGCGGTTTTCCAGCATCATGCGCCGCAGGGCGGTGCCCTCCTCCGGCAGCGCAGCCAGGAACTCGTCCGTCCGGTCCACAGTTGCCTGGGTGGTCTGCTGGGCCGGGTAAAGTCCGACGACGATCTGCTGGGCGAGCGCGTGGGTGCGGTTGGCAACGATGCCGGGAACGGCGTCGAAATACTTCTCCGTGTACGGCGCCAGCAGCGCCGGGTCCAGCACCCGGGTGAATCCTGCCACCGCGGAGGCCTGCAGGGCGTTGGACAGCTCGCCCTTCACCACGATGGAATCCCAGGCCGCAGCCTTGGCCTCGGCCGTGGGGATGGCGGCCTTGGCCAACGCTGCCGCGTTCTGGCCGTTCGCGGTGTTGTCCCGCTCGAGTTCAGCGTCAATCCGGTCCTGGCCTGCCCGGCCGCCGGCCACCAGCGAAGCAAGCAGCTCCCACCGCAGATCCTGGTCGACGGTGAGGCCTGCCAGGGAGGCCGAGCCGTCCAGCAGTGCCGAAACGGTATCCAGCTGGCCGTCGCTGCGCGCCAGCAGCGCGAAGGACTTCACGAACTGCAGTTGCGCATCCGAGCCCGCCGGCACGGAACCGGCCAGGTCCCAGAGAGTGTCCGCTGCCGCCACGGACGTCTTCTCCCGGTGCTCCTCGGCTACGTAATAGCTGAGCGTTGTGGCCAGCTGGCGGAGCTGGACCAGGATCACCGAGGAATCGGATTCGGACGCGATGTTGGCGAGGATCAGTTCGACGTAGCCGCGGGCCGGCGTTTCGCCGTCGCGGGCAGCGTCCCAGGCCGAACCCCAGACCAGCGTCCGCGGCAGGCTCTCGCGGAAGTCCTTCAGGTGGGCCGTTGCGGTAGCCAGCGACTTCGGATCGAGCCGGACCTTGGCATAGGCGAGGTCGTCGTCGTTGAGCAGGATCAGGTCCGGCTGCCGCAGGCCGGCGAGGGCGGGCACCTCGGTACGTTCGCCGTCGACGTCCAGTTCCTCGCGGTGCACCCGGACAAGCTGCCCGTCGGTGACGTCGTAAAAGCCGACAGCGAGGCGGTGGGGGCGAAGGGTGGGCTGCTCGGCCACCGCGGACTGCACGATGCTGAATGAGGTGATGGCTCCCGAAGAATCCACCGCCACATCAGGAGTCAACGTGTTGACACCGGCGGTTTCAAGCCACAGGCGCCCCCACTCGTCCAGGTCGCGGCCACTGGCCTTTTCCAGCTCCACCATTAGGTCGCTGAGCTCGGTGTTCTGCCACGCATGCTTGCTGAAGTATTCGCGGACTCCGGACATGAACTGCTCCGGACCCACCCAGGCCACCAGCTGGCGCAGCACCGAGGCGCCCTTGGCGTACGTGATGCCGTCGAAGTTCACTTCAACGTCCTGCAGGTCGTTGATCTCGGCGAATATGGGGTGCGTTGTGGGCAGCTGGTCCTGGCGGTATGCCCACGACTTCTCCACCGAGGCAAACGTGGTCCAGGCATGGTCAAACTCGGTGTTCTCCACCGCAGCCAGGTGCGACATGTACTCGGCGAACGATTCGTTGAGCCACAGGTCGTTCCACCAGCGCATGGTGACCAGGTCGCCGAACCACATGTGCGCGAGCTCGTGAAGAACGGTGATGGCGCGGCGTTCCACCTGCGCGCCCGTGACCTTGCCGCGGAACACATAGCCTTCCAGGATGGTCACGGCGCCAGCGTTTTCCATTGCGCCGGCATTGAACTCGGGCACGAAGAGCTGGTCGTACTTCGCGAACGGATAAGGGCAGCCGAACTGCGCCTCGAAGAACTCGAATCCCTGGCGGGTGAGTTCGAAGATGTTGTCGGCGTCGAGGTATTGCATGAGCGATTTGCGCGCAAACACGCCCAGGGGAACGACGCGCCCGTCGGCGCACTTCACCTCGCTGCGCACCGACTGGTACGGACCGGCGATCAGTGCCGTGACGTAGGAGGACAGCCGGGGCGTGGCAGCGAACTCCCAGACCGAGCGGGCGCCGCCGTCTTCACCGGGAATGGTTTCGATGGGGACAGGCGTGGGGGAGTTGGACACCAGGTCCCAGGGCGACGGCGCGGTGACGGTGAACGTAAAGCTCGCCTTGAGGTCGGGCTGCTCGAACACCGCGAACATCCGGCGCGAGTCCGGAACCTCGAACTGCGTATACAGGTAGACCTCGTTGTCGACCGGGTCCACGAAGCGGTGGAGCCCTTCGCCGGTGTTCATGTAGGGCGCCTCGGCAACCACCAGCAGATCGTTCTCCGCGGCGAGGTACGGCAGTTGGATGCGGACACCGTCGGACACCTCCGCCGGGTCGAGTTCAAGGCCGTTCAGCATGACGCTGTGGACCTTGTGGGTTATCGCGTCGATGAAGGTGGAGGATCCGGGCCGGGCGCTGAACTTCACGGCAGTAGTGGATCCGAAGACTTTGTCACCCTGGGTCAGGTCCAGGCTGACGTCATAGGACTCAACGGAGATGAGTTTGGCGCGCTCACGGGCTTCGGCGCGCGTCAGGTTCATGCCTGGCAAGGTGGGGCCTCCAGAAAGGGTTGCGGTTGCCGGCCGGCAACGGTCATTGCCGGCACTGTGAAGTTATTCTTTCACTTCACCCGGCGATGGCAAGTTAGGTGGATCACGCGGCATCGGCACGGAGTAGCGTTGGGGTATGGGAAAGTTCAGGGACTCGGTGGACGTCAGGGCACTGCGGTTCGCGGTGGGTTTCCCTGCATTGCTGGCTGTCGCATTCGTCGTCTGTGCCTTCCTGCTCCGGACGGATGTGCCGGACCCCATGGCGGTGCTGTGGTCCGAGGCCGGACCGACCGGTTTTGCGCCGTTCTCCGCCTTTGTGGCCTGGGGCGGCCTGATGATCGCGGTGGTGGGCTGGCTCGTCCTGGGACAGGCCGTGCCGTTGAGCCGGCCCGCCGTCATGCGGCGTTTGATGATGGGCGCCGGGCTCAGCCTCAGTCTCTTTGTCACCACGGTGCTGGCGGCAGTGCTCGTGGGTCAGGCGGGAATCGCCGATGTCCGCGAAGCACGTGTTGATATGTCCGTCCTGGCACTCGGGAGCGGGGCGGCACTGCCCCTGGGCGTCATCATGGGCTTCGTTTTCAAGGCCGACGAGCGGTGGTCAGTGGACGACGAGCGCGCCTTGCGGGAGGCGCTGGAGCTTGAATCGGACCCCGAGCTGGCGGCGGATTCAGTGCGGCTGTGGGTCCATGCGCGCAGCTCTGTGTTTGTGATGCTGGGCGTCGCCTCGCTGTTCCCGGCCGCTCTGGTCTCCATCGCAGTCCCGTGGCTGGGCCTCCTCCTGGTGGTCTTGGCGGTGCTGGCCGCCGCCTTCCTCTTCGCCCGGGTCATCGTTGACCGGAGCGGGTTGCGGGTCTTTGCCGCCGGATTCGTCCGCGTGATGGAAATTCCGGCGTCGGCGATTTCCTCGGCAACGCCGGCCGATGTCCGCGCCGCAGACTACGGCGGCTGGGGCTACCGCCACCACGGCGGGACCACCGCCATGCTGGTCAGCAGCGGCCCCGCCGTCGTCGTCAACCGCGCGGACGGAAGGAAAGCGGCCGTCAGTGGCGGGAGCCCCGACTCCGCCGAAAGAGTGGCCGCCGTCCTGTCCCGCGTCGCCGCCCGGGCCCGCGGCGAGAAGCGCCCGCCCCAGCCCTGAGTTCGCCGGCCCTGAGTTCGCCGGCCCTGGTTTCGCCGGCACAGGCGTCCACAGAGTGTTCATGGCAGGCCGCCGGCGCCCGCACCCTAGTACGCTTGGATGCGACCCCCGAAGCAGCCCGGAAGCCTACCGGTGCTTATGACTGAACGGACCTTGCCGTGACCACATCTTCCGATTTTCCGCGCGTCCACATCGCCACCGACCACGCCGGCATGGAACTCAGCGCCCACCTCGTATCCCACCTCACGGCCAAGGGCTACGACGTGGTGGACCACGGGCCCAAGGTCTACGACGCCCTGGATGACTACCCGTCCTTCTGCATCAACGCTGCGCTCGCCGTCGTCGCGGACCAGGCTGCCGGAGTGAACGCCCTGGGCATCGTGCTCGGCGGCTCCGGAAACGGCGAGCAGATCGCCGCCAACAAGGTCAAGGGCGTGCGGGCCGCGCTGGCCTGGAACCTTTCCACCGCCACGCTGGCCCGCGAGCACAACGACGCCAACGTCGTGGCAGTCGGCGGCCGCCAGCACAGCGTGGACGAAGCAACGGAAATCATCGAGGCCTTCCTGCAGGAACCGTTCAGCAACGATGAACGCCACGTCCGCCGCATCGGCAAGATCGCGGCCTACGAGAACACCGGCGAGGTTATCGCCTAGTGCCGGAGGGGCATTCGGTCCACCGGCTGGCACGCCAGTTTGCGGACGTGTTCTCCGGGCAGCGACTCGCTGTTTCCAGTCCCCAGGGGCGGTTCGCCGACGGCGCGGCGCTGCTGGACGCCAGCACGCTCGTGGACGCGGCGGCCCACGGAAAGCATTTGTTCCTGCACTTCGACCGCGGGCTGGTCCTCCACGTGCACCTTGGCCTGTACGGTGCGTGGGACTTCGGCGGTGACGCCTCGTTCCGTGGTGCGTCCAGCATCGGCGCACCCAGGAAGGTGGGGGAGCGGGAGGTCTTCGAGGACGACGCCGGTTCGGTGGAAAGCGGTTCGGAATACGCCGGCCCGCCGGTGCCTGTCGGCGCGGTCCGGGTCAGGCTGGCCGGCGCACACGGCTGGGCTGACCTCAGGGGCGCCACCACATGCCACGCCATCACTGAGGCCGAGGCCGACGCCGTCCTGGCGCGGCTTGGGCCAGACCCGCTCCGCAACCTTCCCGGGGACCGGGAAGCCTTCGTCGTCGGAGTGACGGCACGGAAGACGCCCCTGGCGGCGCTGTTGATGGACCAGAAGGTGATTGCCGGCGTCGGGAACGTCTACCGCGCAGAACTGCTCTTCCGCCAGGGACTGGATCCCTGGCTCCCGGGCCGTTCACTGGACGCCAAAGCAGCCGGCGCGCTGTGGGAGGACACTGTTGCCGTTATGTCCGACGGCGTCCGCGACGGCAGGATCATCACCACCCCTCCCAGCTACTGGACAGAGCCGGCCGCCGGACTGCCGGCGCCGGAGGACTCGCACTTCGTCTACCGGCGGCAGGGCCTCAACTGCCGCAACTGCCGTACCCCGGTGGCACTGACGGATCTGGCTGCCCGCAAACTCTATTGGTGCCCCGTGTGCCAGCAGGGGTCCTGAGGGTACAAAAAAGCCCCTCCGGAGAGGGGCTGTTTGTTGTCTTGGAGAAGACTTGTTGTCCTGGAGGGGACGACGGGAATCGAACCCGCGTAATCAGTTTGGAAGACTGAGGCTTTACCATTAAGCTACGTCCCCGGGAATGCACTGTTGTTGTCCTGCAACTACAGTACTGCCACTACTGTACTGCTGCTTACTGCGCCGCGGCGCTGCACTTCCGGTCGGCTGCTCGAGCCGGATATAACTAAACCTAATTCAGGGCCCCGGTGTCAAATGTGCATATCCGGCCGATATGACCGTAGACTGTTCTGTGCACTTACGGGGTGTAGCTCAGCTTGGCTAGAGCGCCTGCTTTGGGAGCAGGAAGTCGCAGGTTCAAATCCTGTCACCCCGACTCTGCAGCTTGTCAGATCATTGCGTTTGCAGAACCCCATCCCACAAAACCAGGAGTACTTAGACTGTGAAGAGCGCTGTCGAGAACCTCACCCCCACGCGGGTCAAGCTCAATGTTGAGGTCCCTTTTGAGGAATTGAAGCCCAGCATCGAAGAGGCATACAAGACTGTTGCTTCGCAGATCCAGGTCCCTGGGTTCCGCAAGGGCAAGGTCCCCGCGAAGCTGATCGATCAGCGCGTTGGCCGCGGCTATGTGCTGGAAACGGCCATCAACGAAGGCCTCAACGGCTGGTACCAGGACGCAGTCCAGGAAACCGGCATCCGTCCGCTGAGCCGTCCCGAGGTTGAAATCACCGAGGTTCCGGACCCCACCGCGACCGACGGCGAACTCAAGTTCCACGCCGAGGTTGACATCCGTCCCGAGATCGAGCTGCCGGACTACTCCGGCATCAAGGTTGAGGTAGCTGCCGCCGAGTCCACCGAAGCAGACGTTGACAAGGCGCTTGACGAACTCCGCGGCCGCTTCGGCACGCTGAAGTCCGTTGACCGCCCGGCCGCCGACGGCGACTTCCTGACGATCGACATCACCGCCTCGATCGACGGAGCCGAAGTTGACTCCGCCTCAGGCCTGTCCTACCAGGTTGGCGCCGGCACCATGCTCGAAGGCCTGGACGAGGCCGTCACCGGCCTCAGCGCCGACGAGGACGCCATCTTCGAAACCACCCTCGTGGGCGGCGACCACGCCGGCGAAGCCGCCCAGGTCAAGGTAGTGGTCAAGTCCGTCAAGGAGCGCGAGCTTCCCGAGGCTGACGACGACTTCGCCCAGCTGGCCTCCGAGTTCGACACGCTTGCAGAACTGCGTGCGGATCTCGGCAAGCAGGCTGCTGAATCCAAGGTTGTTGAGCAGGGTGTCGAGGCACGCGACAAGGTCCTGGACAAGCTCGTTGAGCTCGTTGAGGTCCCCGTTCCCGCCTCGGTGGTTGAAGAGCAGCTGGAGCAGCACTTCAAGGCCGAGAACTCCCACGGCGAAGGTGACCACGACACCGAGGAGCACCGCGCCGAGGTCAAGGCCAACACCGAGCGTGCCTTCCAGAACGAGATCATCCTGGACGCCATTGCTGACAAGGAAGAGGTCGGAGTCAGCCAGAACGAGCTGATCGACTACATCGTGACCACCGCCAGCCAGTACGGCATGGACCCGAACCAGTTCGCCCAGATCATCGATCAGTCCGGCCAGGTTCCCATGATGGTTTCCGAGGTCCGCCGCCGCAAGGCCCTGGCAGTCGTGCTGGGCCAGGCCGAGGTCACCGACTCCGAAGGCAACAAGGTTGACCTGAGCGACTTCGTCCGCCCCGGTGGCGAAGAAGCTCCTGCCGCCGAAGCTGAAGAAGCTCCGGCCGTCGACAGCGAAGCTGCTGAAGGCGAAGCTGCCGCCAAGGAAGAAGCGTCAATCGACGATCCGGCAGCAGTGAAGTTCTAACATCACGTTGCACGGAAGCCCCCGGATCCCTGATCCGGGGGCTTCCTGTTTAACCCGGAGCGGACCCCCGAACAGCGGCGGTGTCGTGCTGTGCGATGGGCCGTTGCGGCAATCGTGCGCCGTCAGCGAACAGCGCGATCCGCGTGAACAAAACGGCCGCGAAACCGGTTAGTGTCCAAGTAGTGATTTTCAGTGGCGTCGTCCCGTGACGTCACCGTCGCCAGCGAGAGGTAAGTACATATGTCACAGCAAGCAGGGGCACCCCGGATGGCTACTGTCGATCCGGCAGCCCAGGACAACTACATTTACAACCGCCTGCTGAAAGAGCGAATCATCTGGCTCGGCTCCGAGGTCCGCGATGAGAACGCCAACGCGATCTGCTCGCAGTTGCTGCTGCTGTCCGCGGAAAACCCGGATAAGGACATCTACCTTTACATCAACTCGCCGGGCGGCTCCGTGACGGCCGGCATGGCCATCTACGACACCATGCAGTTCATCCCGAACGACGTCGTAACCGTCGCCACCGGCCTGGCCGCGTCGATGGGCCAGTTCCTGCTCTCTTCGGGCACCAAGGGCAAGCGCTACGCCACCCCGAATGCGCGCATCCTGATGCACCAGCCCTCCGGCGGCATCGGCGGCACGGCCTCGGACATCAAGATCCAGGCTGAGCTCATCCTCCACATGAAGAAGGTCATGGCGGAACTCACCGCAGACCAGACGGGCCAGACCGTGGAGACCATCCTGAAGGACAATGACCGCGACAAGTGGTTTACGGCTTCCGAAGCCCTCGAGTACGGCTTCTTCGACAAGATTGCCGCGCACGCGGGATCTGTGGCCGGCGGCGGCGGAACGCAAAACGCCAGCGGCTCGGAAAAGTAACCGGCGAAGACAGAAATGATTCCAGGAGAAATGAACATGAACTACAATTTCGGATCGTCTGCCGGGAACCTGCCCACCAGCCGCTATGTGCTGCCGCAGTTCGAGGAACGCACGCCCTACGGCTTCAAGCGCCAGGACCCGTACACCAAGCTCTTCGAGGACCGGATCATCTTCCTCGGCGTCCAGGTGGACGATGCTTCCGCGGACGACGTGATGGCGCAGCTGCTGGTGCTCGAGTCCACCGACCCGGACCGCGACATCACGCTGTACATCAACTCCCCGGGCGGTTCCTTCACCGCCATGACGGCCATCTACGACACGATGCAGTACATCCGTCCCGAGATCCAGACCGTGTGCCTGGGCCAGGCGGCAAGTGCGGCAGCTGTCCTGCTCGCAGCCGGCACGCCCGGCAAGCGCCTGGCACTGCCCAACGCACGCGTACTCATCCACCAGCCGGCACTGTCCGGCGGCCAGGGCGGACAGGCCTCCGACCTCGAGATCCAGGCAGCCGAAGTCATGCGCATGCGGTCCTGGCTCGAAGACACCCTGGCCAAGCACTCGGGCCGGACGTCCGAGCAGGTCAACAACGACATCGAGCGTGACAAGATCCTCACCGCCGCCGAGGCACAGTCCTACGGCCTGATCGACCAGGTCCTTGATTCCCGCAAGATCAAGCCGCAGGCGATCAGCAGGTAATTAAGCACGACACGCGGAGCCGGTGCGGTTCATGGAAAATGGACCGCACCGGCTTTCGTTTTCAATACGTAAGGTTCCACCCCTCAGGCCGAATGTGACTTAGAGTGGAACATGTCACGGCCGGACCTTCCGGACCCACCGTGATTCCAGCAACCGGTGCAGTGCTGCGGTAGCAGCAGGATACTAAGGGGTTCACATATGGCTCGGATTGGCGAGAGCACGGATCTGCTGAAGTGCTCTTTCTGCGGAAAGAGCCAAAAGCAGGTGCGCAAGCTCATTGCCGGGCCCGGCGTCTACATCTGCGACGAGTGCATTGAACTCTGCAACGAGATCATTGAAGAGGAACTCGCCGAAGTAGCGGACCTCGGCAGCTTCGAACTGCCCAAGCCCCGAGAGATCTTCGACTTCCTCCAGGAATACGTGATCGGCCAGGAGCCTGCCAAGCGCTCGCTCGCCGTCGCGGTCTACAACCACTACAAACGGATCCAGGCCGGCCACGCCCCCAAGAGCGGCAGCCTCGCCGAAGGCGTCCATCACGACGACGTCGAGATCGCCAAGTCGAACATCCTCCTGATCGGCCCCACCGGTTGCGGCAAGACCTATCTGGCCCAGACCCTGGCCCGACGCCTCAACGTCCCCTTCGCCGTCGCCGATGCCACGGCACTGACCGAGGCCGGGTACGTGGGTGAGGACGTCGAGAACATCCTCCTGAAACTCATCCAGGCCGCTGACTATGACGTCAAGAAGGCCGAACAGGGCATCATCTACATCGACGAGATCGACAAGATCTCCCGGAAAAGCGAAAACCCTTCCATTACCCGGGATGTCTCCGGCGAAGGCGTGCAGCAGGCCCTTCTGAAGATCCTGGAAGGCACCGTGGCGTCCGTTCCCCCGCAGGGCGGCCGGAAGCACCCGCACCAGGAATTCATCCAGATCGACACCACCAACGTGCTGTTCATCGTTGCGGGAGCCTTCGCAGGGCTCGAAGACATCATCGGCTCCCGTTCGGGACGCAAGGGCATCGGGTTCGGTGCTCCGCTGAATGAAGTCAAGAACAATTCCGACTCCTACGGCGAGGTCATGCCGGAAGACCTCCTGAAATTCGGGCTGATCCCGGAATTCATCGGCCGGCTTCCCGTCATCACCACCGTTTCCAACCTGGACCGTCCGGCCCTGATCCAGATTCTGTCCACACCGAAGAACGCCCTGGTGAAGCAGTACCAGAAGATGTTCCAGCTGGACGGCGTGGAACTGCTGTTCGACGACGAAGCCTTGGACATGATCGCCGACCAGGCGCTGGAACGCGGCACCGGTGCCCGCGGGCTCCGCGCCATCATGGAAGAAGTGCTCCTCCCCGTGATGTTTGACCTCCCCAGCCGGGACGACATCGCCAGCGTCGTTATCACTGCCGACGTCGTAGCGAAAAAAGCGCAGCCCACCATGATCGCGCACGACGTTGTGGCTAAGCGCCGGAATAAATCCGCCTAGTTCTTCGCTCTTGGTAGATGTGCGCCTGAGGTGCGCCACGCCCCGATGACTTTACGAGGAGATCTCCGTGCCTGAAACCACCGTGAGCAAAGCCGACTTCTGGTTCGACCCCCTGTGCCCCTTCGCCTGGATCACGTCCCGCTGGGTGGGCGAAGTGGAGGAAGTCCGTGACATTGAAACCGAATGGCACGTGATGAGCCTTGCCGTCCTGAACGAGGGCCGCGAACTGGACCCCGGCTACCGCGAGGCGATGGACAAGGCATGGGGCCCTGTCCGCGTCATCATCGCCGCCCGCGAGCAGCACGGCGACCAGGTCATCAAGCCGCTCTATGACGCCATGGGCAGCCTGATCCACGACGGCGGCGAGAAGGACTTTTCCGTCGTGATCAGCAAGGCACTGGCTGAGTGCGGGCTCCCGGCCGAGCTCGCGGCCGAAGCTACCTCGGACACCTTCGACCAGCAGCTACGCGCCAGCCACGAAGAGGGTATCTCCCTTGTAGGCCAGGATGTGGGAACGCCGGTAGTCGCCTTCAACGGCACGGCATTCTTCGGCCCGGTCCTGACCCGCATTCCCCGGGGCGAGGAAGCCGGCCGCCTGTGGGACGCCGCGGTGACCCTGGCTGCGTACCCGCACTTCTTCGAGATCAAGCGCAGCCGCACGGAGCGGCCCGAATTCAACTGACGGGCACCGCCGGACGCCCTTGCGCGGGAACCGGAATTACTAGCGTGTAGTTCTTTCGGGACCCTTGCGGATCGGCCCTGGTGGGACAACAATAGTTCTTACCCACTTCGAAAGAAGAGGGACACGGAAACCAAAGATTCAGTGACACGCATCTGACGCAGCCTTCGGCAAAGTCAGAAGCTGGCTACCAGTGACGAGGTAGGAAGACCTGGACTTCCGAGGATTCCGCCAGATTGTCACAGACGTCACGAGACAATCGAAAAAGTCGAAGCCCCACCAACGGCAAAACGCTGATGGGGCTTCCCCTTTGCCCAAAAACAAGTTTGCCCAAAAACAAGGGACCCCGCCAAAGACCGAAACCCCATCAGCGTTGAACGCTGATGGGGTTTCCGCATGTTTCCGGTGAACGGGCTAGGCGCCCGGCGCTTCTTCCGGCGGGGCCAGCACAACATCGCTGACCGTCAGTTCGCCGTCGCCTGCCACGAGGGTGAGTTCGCGGGCATTCGAGGCAGCCTTCAGGTCGGCCAGGCCGGCCTTCAGCTGCGTGGTGATCGACTCCGTGGCGGTGATCGTGGCGGACAGCACCTCAGTGCGCTGCTTGACCTTGGCCTCGGACTTGGCCTTGCGGATACCGCTCAGTGCAACCCCGACAGTCGCGAGCATGGTGGTGTCGCCGTCGGCGACCTCTGAAGCGGCGGGCCACTCTGCACGGTGCACCGATCCGGTGCGCCACCAGCCCCAGACCTCTTCGGTGGCAAAGGGCAGGAACGGCGCGAACAGCCTCAGCAACGTATCCAGGGTGGTGGCCAGGGCCGCCAGCACCGACGCCTGCTCTGCTTCGCCGGCTGCCCCGTAGGCGCGGTCCTTGATGAGTTCCACGTAGTCGTCCGTGAACTGCCAGAAGAAGCTCTCGCTGATCTGCAGCGCCCGGGCATAGTCATAGTTCTCGAACGCCTTGGTGGCCTGTGCCACGACGTCGGACAGCTGTGCCAGGACGGCGCGGTCCAGCGGGTTGGTCAGTACGGACAGGTCCGTGGACACCACCGAGTTTTCCGTGGCGCCCAGGTTCAGGACGAACTTCGAGGCGTTGAGGAGCTTGATGGCCAGGCGGCGGCCGATCTTCATCTGCGCGATCTCGTAGGCCGTGTCCGCGCCGAGCTTTGCCGAGGCCGCCCAGTAACGGACCGCGTCCGAACCGTACTCCTCGAGGACATCGGTGGGCACGATCACGTTGCCCTTGGACTTGGACATCTTCTTGCGGTCCGGGTCGAGGATCCAGCCCGAAATGGCGGCGTGCTTCCACGGTGCGGTGTCCTGCAGCGCGTCGGCACGCACGGCGGTGGAGAACAGCCAGGTCCGGATGATGTCGTGGGCCTGCGGGCGCACGTCGAACGGGTAGACCTTGGCAAAGAGCGCCTCGTCGGTGCTCCAGCCGCCCACGATCTGCGGCGTCAGCGAGGACGTTGCCCAGGTGTCGAGGACATCGGCGTCACCAGTGAAGCCGCCCGGCTGGTCGCGCTGGGCTTCCTCGTAGCCGGGCGCCGCGTCGGCAGCCGGATCGACGGGGAGTTGCTGGTCCGTCGGGACGATCGGTGCGTCGTATTCGGGGTTCCCGTCGGCATCCAGCGGGTACCAGACCGGCACCGGCACGCCGAAGAAGCGCTGGCGGGAGACCAGCCAGTCGCCGTTCAGTCCTGAGATCCAGTTCTCGTAGCGGGACCGCATGAATGCCGGATGGAACTCGATCTCGTTGCCGCGTCCGATCAGCCGTTCGCGGCGGTCCTCGTCGCGTCCGCCGTTGCGGATGTACCACTGGCGCGAGGTCACCACTTCGAGGGGCTTGTCGCCCTTCTCGAAGAAGTTGACCGGGTGCATGATCTTCTTGGGCTCGCCGTCGAGGAGTCCGGCGCTGGCGAGCTGTTCGACCACTGCTTCCTTGGCGCTGAAGACCGTCTTGCCGGCGATCGACTCGAAAGCCGCGCGGCCCTGCTCGGTGGTGATCCAGTCCGGAGTGTCACCGATGATGCGGCCGTCACGGCCCACGATGGCGCGGGTGGGCAGCTGGAGCTCACGCCACCAGGTGACGTCGGTGAGGTCGCCGAAGGTGCAGACCATTGCGATGCCGGAGCCCTTGTCCGCCTTGGCGAGGTGGTGGGCCTTCACCTCCACCTCGACGCCGAACAGGGGAGAGGTGACCTTCTTGCCGAACAGCGGCTGGTACCGCTCGTCGTCGGGGTTTGCCACGAGGGCGGCGCAGGCGGCCAGCAGTTCCGGGCGGGTGGTCTCGATGTACAGCTTCTCGCCGTCCTCGGTGAAGAACGGGTAGCGGTAGTAGGCGCCTGCGACCTCGCGGTCCTCGAGTTCAGCCTGGGCCACCGCGGTGCGGAAGGTGACGTCCCACAGGGTGGGGGCCTCGGCCATGTAGGCGTCGCCGGCGGCGAGGTTCGCCAGGAAGGCGCGCTGGGAGATGGCCCGGGACTTGTCATCGATGGTCCGGTAGGTCAGGTCCCAGTCGACGGAGAGGCCAAGGGTCTGGAAGAGGTTCTCGAAGACCTTCTCGTCCTCGACGGCGAGTTCCTCGCAGAGTTCGATGAAGTTGCGTCGCGAGATGACGTCAAAATCGCGCTGGTTCTTAGCGGGTTCAGCCGGCGGGCGGTAGGCGGCGTCGTAATGGATGGCCGGATCGCAGCGCACACCGTAGTAGTTCTGGACACGGCGCTCGGTGGGCAGGCCGTTGTCATCCCAGCCCATCGGGTAGAAAACGTTCTTTCCGGTCATGCGCTGGTAGCGCGCCAGGACGTCGGTCTGGGTGTAGGAGAACATGTGCCCCACGTGCAGGGATCCCGACGCCGTGGGCGGGGGAGTGTCGATCGAGTAGACCTGCTCCCTGGTGGTCTCCCGATTAAACTTATAGGTTCCTTCGTCCAGCCAGCGCTGCGTCAGGGCAGCTTCCAGCCCCTCGAGGGCGGGCTTGTCCGGAACGTTGATAGGGGCGGTAGTGGGCGTGTCTGTACCCTGAGTGTCTTCAGCCATGGAGCAATTGTTTCATGTTCTCTTCCTTCGCTTGCGCGGGCCCCTGCATTAGCATCCCCGTATGGACAGTGAAGACCGCAAACTGGTGACCAAACGCATCTATGATGCCCCGTCCGACGACGATGGTTTCCGCGTCCTGGTGGACCGGCTCTGGCCGCGCGGCATCAGCAAGGAACGGGCCATGCTGGACCTCTGGCTGAAGGAGGTCGCGCCGTCGACTGCGCTGCGGACCGAATTCGGCCACATGAAGGAACGTTTCGCGGACTTCCGCGAACAGTACGAGGCGGAACTCGAAAGCAACCCGGCGGTGGCCACCCTGCAGGAGTTGGCTGTGAAGCACGGGCGCGTCACCCTGCTCTACGGTGCCAGGGATCCTGAGACCAACCATGCCCGTGTGCTTCTGGACTTCCTCCAACGTTAGGGTGGTGCCATGACTGAGGAAAAGCGCACAAAGGCAGCAGTAGTTACGGGAGCAAGCACGGGAATCGGCGAGGCGACGGTCCGCGCGTTGCGGGCCGAGGGCTGGACGGTCTTCGCCGTTGCCCGCCGGGCGGACCGGCTTGCGGCGCTCGCCGAGGCCACCGGAGCTACGGCCGTGCCGGCAGACATCGCCGACGACGATGACGTGGACAGGCTCCTGGCCGAGGTGACGAAGGCCGGCGGCATTGACACCCTGATCAACATTGCCGGGGGTGCACGGGGCGCGGACCGGATTGCCGAAGCCAAGACCGAGGACTGGGAATGGATGTTCGACGTGAACGTCCTGGGCACCATGAAACTGACCCGCGCCTTCCTTCCCATGCTGCGGGCGAACGGTGAGGGCACAGTCCTCAACCTGACCTCGACGGCGGGACTCGCCGCCTATGAGGGCGGTGCCGGCTACAACGCCGCCAAGTTCGCCCAGCACGCCATGACCGGTGCACTCCGGCTGGAAGAGGTGGAGAACAACGTCCGGGTCATCGAAGTTGCCCCGGGCTTGGTGCACACCGAGGAGTTCGCCCTCAACAGGCTGGGCGACCAGGAGGCCGCAGGAAAGGTCTACCAGGGCGTGGAGAAGCCGCTCACTGCCAACGATGTAGCCGACGTGGTCCGCTACGCAGTCACTGCGCCGCACCACGTCAACCTGGATCAGATCGTGATCCGGCCGGTGGCGCAGGCGGCCAACTACAAGCTGATCCGCAAGCAGGCCTGATCCGGGGAAGGAGGGCAGGGCAGCCCGGCGTGAGGGGGCTTCCCGCCACCGGAGGTTCATCCCGGGTTGGTCTGTGCGTTCCGCGCCCGTGACCAGTTGTTGGTGCTCGACGGCGACGGTGGCACGTGCACCTGCACACCACCAGAGTGGAGACCACACCATGCAACACCCGAAGACGCTTGGCGCTGCCGTACTCAGCGCAGCCCTGCTCATCGCCCTCCCGTCCCAGGCCATGGCCGCAGACACCAACCCCCACGGGGGCGACAACCACTTCGACCTCGAGGCCCATCGGGGCGGCATCGGACTCACGGTTGAGTCCACCCTTGCCTCCTTCGCCAAAGGCCTCGAGACAGGCGTTACGACGCTCGAGCTTGACCTTCAGATCACCAAGGACGGCCGCGAAGTCATTACGCACGACCGCAAGATCAGCCCCAACAAATGCCGGGACACGGCTCCCGTCGAGGCAGGGGATCCGCAGTTTCCGTATGTGGGCAAGTACGTCAAGGATCTGACGTTTGCCCAGGTCCGGAGCCTGGACTGCGGCAGCCTCACCCTTTCCCAGTTCCCGGGCCAGGCCGCGTCTCCAGGTGCACAGATGCCTACCCTTTCCGAAGTGTTCGCCTTGGCGGAGTCCTACCGGGCCAGCCAGGTGAAGTTCAACATCGAGACCAAGGTCGAAGCCGGCGCTCCGGAGCAAACGGCGCCGCGGGAGCAGTTCGTGGACGTCGCCCTGCGGGAAATCAAAGCAGCCAACATGCAGCACAGGGTTTCCATCCAGAGCTTCGACTGGGGTTCGCTGCGCCTTGTACAGCAGCGCGATCCGCAGATCCGCACTGTTGCGCTGACAAACAAGGACTTCCTCCAGGCCGGGCAACCGGGCAGCTCACCCTGGCTCGGCGGCATTGATTCGGACGACTTCGGCGGAGACCTCGTCAATGCGGCATCTCATCTCGGCTTCGACGCAATCTCCCCGGTGCACGGCTCCCCGCAGAACGGCTCGGTAACAGATCCCGGCTACGTCGCCTACGTCACGGCCGACATGGTGCAGCGCGCCCATGCTGCAGGCATGCAGGTCATCCCGTGGACCGTGGACGACAAGCCCACCATGCGCTCGCTGATCGCCGCCGGTGTGGACGGCATCATCACCGACTACCCGGACAGGCTCCGTGACGTTATGGCTGAGGCCGGCATGAAGCTGCCGCGGAGCTTCGACCAGCCGAAAACCTTGAACTAACCTGCGGAGGGGACGGCCAACGTGGCCAGGACGGCGGCGTGATCAGTTCCGGATATGCGGTGGACCGCGTATCCGGAACTGGCGATGCCGGGGCTGGTGACGAGGTGGTCGATGGCGATGCCGGGTAGCCGCTGCCCCTCCATCGGCCACGTGGGGACGAGCCGCATTCCGGCGGCCGTCCCCACATCCACCATCTTCCGGCCGTCCGGGCCGCCGTCGAGCAGCGCACGGAACTCCTTGTGGTCATAGGTGGCGTTGAAGTCGCCGATCAGCAGCCGGTTGCCGGGCCGTGCAGCCAGCCGGGCCAGGGCCGCGAGGTCGCTGCGCCACTGGTCCACGCGTACGTCCACCGGTGGAAGCGCGTGGACGTTGGCCACCTCGAGGACGGCCGGCGTTCCTGTTCCTTCCATTGTCAGCCGGACAACCGGCATCTGGAACGGTGTGTCGGGCAGGACGCCAACCGCCTCCAAACGGTGCGCTGAATAGATGGCGCTGCCGCCGGCGTCGTCTGTAGGATCGCTGAGCCGGTTCGGCAACAACTCCGGCAGCCCCGCAGCCGTGAGCCCGTCTTCCAGGGACTGCGTATGTTCCTGGATGGTCAGCAGCCCGACGCCGTTCTCCCGCACCAGGCGGACAATTTCCGCCGCGTCCGCCTGGCCGAATTCCGAATTGATGTTCATCGCCGTGAGTTGGACCGTGGGCGCTGCGGCGTCCGTAATGCTCCTGCCGTAATCCAGCGGAAACAGCCACAGGAGTTGTGCCGCCGCCGCGACCGCCGTCAGCCAGACCAGCCACCTGCGCCGGCCCGCAACGGCAAGGAGCAATGCGACGCCGGCAGGAACCAGCAGCCACGGTGTGAAGGACAGCAGCTGGACAACGATGGTGGGCCATTCCGCCGGGATGGCGCGGAACACCGACAGGGCCGCCACCGGCACTGACGCCAGCACGCAGAGCACCGGCCAGGCGGCGGACCGGCGGCGTCGTGGCCGGCGGCTGGAGCCCGTGGAGGCTGTGGTGCGGATGGTCATGGCTCCGAGTCTATGCAGTCGAACCGTCCGCTTGTGCCCGGGATTACCCTTCCGGCTACCACAACCCAAGGCAACTCTGGGTAGAATCGGGTAACAGCGTTGACCCGGCCATCACCGGTGAGCTTCCGGAAGAACCTTCGGACCCCTGCCGTGCAGGAACCCGGGGCAGTAGAACCGGACGGGTAAGCCCGTCACAGCAGCAATGAGCGGCCGACGCCGGTGCTCTGTCCTTTCGCAGGGGCCCGGCGACGGTAAGTGAGGTGGTACCGCGGTACCGGTGCAGTTGGAAAACAGCGCACGGGCCGTCCTCGCATCCTGAATGATCCACTTGTTCACTAGCTCAACCCAGGATGTCGAGATGACTTATTACCCCAAGGCCTCCGCCGCAGGCGCCGGCTCCACCGACTCTTCTTCCAACACCTCCGGTGTGTCCGCCTCCGTGAAGTTCCCGGAGATCGAAGAACGCATCCTCAAGTACTGGGACCAGGACGGCACCTTCCAGGCGAGCATCGACCAGCGCAGCGCTGACGCCCCCGGCGGGCAGCCCGGCAGCAACGAATTCGTCTTCTATGACGGTCCTCCCTTCGCCAACGGCCTGCCGCACTACGGCCACCTGCTGACCGGCTACGCCAAGGACCTGGTGGGCCGCTACCAGACGCAGCGCGGCCGCCGCGTGGAGCGCCGCTTCGGCTGGGACACCCACGGGCTCCCCGCCGAGCTGGAAGCCATGAAGCAGCTGGGCATGACAGACAAAACCCAGATCGAGGCCATGGGCATCGACAAGTTCAACGACGCCTGCCGCGCCTCCGTCATGAAGTACGCCGACGAGTGGAAGAGCTACGTCACCCGCCAGGCCCGTTGGGTGGACTTCGACAACGACTACAAGACGCTCAACGTCGAATACATGGAGTCGGTGCTGTGGGCTTTCAAGCAGCTGCACGAAAAAGGCCTGACCTACAACGGCTACCGCGTCCTGCCGTACTGCTGGAAGGACGAGACACCGCTGTCCAACCATGAACTGCGCATGGATGACGACGTCTACAAGAACCGCCAGGACCAGACCGTCACGGTCACGTTCCCCATCACCGCGGGGGAGTCCGGACTGTCACAGCAGCTCGCCGGCGTGCAGGCCCTCGCCTGGACCACCACGCCCTGGACGCTGCCCACCAACCTGGCGCTCGCCGTCGGGCCGGCCATCACGTACGCCGTGCTGCCTGCCGGACCCAACGGCATCAAGGCGGCGTCGGCCGAAGCCCCCGTCGAGGGCAGCTTCCTGCTCGCGGCGGACCTGCTGGGCGCTTACGCCAAGGACCTTGGCTACGGCGACGGCACCGCCGGCGTTGAGGCGGCCGAGTCCGCGGTCACGGCCACCTACACCGGCGCCGAGCTGGCCGGCCTGCAGTACCAGCCGCTGTGGAAGGACTTTAGCGACGCCGAAAAGTACGGCACCGAGAACGCCTGGCGCTTCCTGGTGGCCGACTACGTCACCACCACCGACGGCACGGGCATCGTCCACCAGGCGCCCGCCTACGGCGAGGACGACCAGAAGGTCTGTGAAGAGGCCGGCATCCCCGTGGTGCTGTCGGTGGACGAGGGCGCCAAGTTCCTGCCGCTCTTCTCGCACGGCGACCTGCACGACATCGTGGGCCTGCAGGTGTTCGATGCCAACAAGCCCATCACCCAGGTGCTGCGCGCCCAGGGCCGCCTGGTGCGCCAGGCCAGCTACGAGCACAGCTACCCGCACTGCTGGCGCTGCCGCAACCCGCTGATCTACCGCGCGGTGTCCTCCTGGTACGTGGAGGTCACCAAGTTCAAGGACCGCATGTCCGAGCTGAACCAGGACATCAACTGGATCCCTGGGAACGTCAAGGACGGCCAGTTCGGCAAGTGGCTCGCCAACGCCCGCGACTGGTCCATCAGCCGGAACCGCTACTGGGGCAGCCCCATCCCGGTGTGGCAGTCCAGCGACCCCGAGTACCCGCGCACCGACGTCTACGGCTCCCTGGCCGAGATCGAAGCCGACTTCGGCCGGCTTCCGCTGAACAAGGCCGGCCAGGTGGACCTGCACCGGCCGTTCATCGACGAACTGACGCGCCCGAACCCGGACGACCCGCGGACCCCCGAAGAGGGCCAGTCCGTGATGCGCCGCGTCGAGGACGTCCTGGACGTCTGGTTCGACTCCGGCTCCATGCCCTACGGCCAGGTGCACTACCCGTTCCAGAACGAGGAGTGGTTCGACACCCACAACCCGGCGGACTTCATCGTCGAGTACATCGGCCAGACCCGCGGCTGGTTCTACATGCTGCACATTCTGTCCACCGCGCTGTTCGACCGGCCGGCCTTCCGCAATGTCATCAGCCACGGCATCGTCCTGGGCTCGGACGGGCAGAAGATGTCCAAGAGCCTGCGCAACTACCCGGACGTCTCCGAGGTCCTGGACCGCGACGGCTCCGACGCCATGCGCTGGTTCCTGATGTCCAGCCCCATCCTGCGCGGCGGCAACCTCGTGGTCACCGAACAGGGAATCCGCGACGGCGTCCGCCAGGTCATCCTGCCGCTGTGGAACGTCTACAGCTTCTTCACGCTGTACACCAACGCCGCCGACGGCGGGCGCGGCTATGACGCGAAGCTGCGCTACGACGGCTACGCGGACACCCTTGACCAGTACCTGATGGCCAACACCGGTGACCTGGTCCGCAATGTGACCGCCCAGCTGGACAGCTATGACATCTCCGGTGCCTGCGACGAACTGCGCAGCTACCTGGACATGCTCACCAACTGGTACGTGCGCCGCAGCCGCCAGCGCTTCTTCGACGAGAGCGTCGATGCCTTCGACGCGCTCTACACTGCGCTGGAAACCGTCTCCCGCGTGGCCGCGTCCCTGCTGCCGCTGGTCTCCGAGGAGATCTGGCGGGGCCTCACCGGCGGACGCTCCGTGCACCTGGCCGACTGGCCGGACGCGGAACTCTTCCCGGCCAACCCGTCGCTGGTGGAAGCAATGGACCGCGTGCAGCAGATCTGTTCCACCGGATCCTCGCTGCGCAAGGCCGCGAACCTCCGTGTCCGCCTGCCGCTGCAGGAACTCACTGTGGTGGCACCCGGCGCGGACGCGCTGGAAGGCTTCGCCGCCGTCGTCGCGGATGAACTGAACCTGCGTTCCGTCCGCCTGTTGGACGCCGAGAGCGCCTCCCCGGAGGAGTTCGGCATCGAGCAGAAGCTCGTGGTGAACGCCCGGGCCGCGGGCCCCCGCCTGGGGAAGAACGTCCAGCAGGCCATCAAGGGCTCCAAGTCCGGTGACTGGTCCGTTAGCGAAGAAGGAGTGGTCACCGCCGGCGGCCTGGCCCTCGAGGCGCAGGAATACACCCTGGAAACCGTCGTTGCGGAAGCCGCGGAAGGCGAAGGATCGCGGGCTGCCGCCGTCCTTCCCGGCGGCGGGTTCGTGGTGCTCAACACCGAGGTCACGCCGGAACTGGAAGCCGAAGGTGCTGCCCGCGACATGGTCCGCGCCATCCAGCAGGCCCGCAAGGACGCCGGACTCAACGTCAGCGACCGGATCCACACCACCGTCACCGCGAAGCAGGACGTCGTTGATGCCTTGCTGGCAAACGCTGAGCTCGTCAAGACCGAGACGCTGACAGTCCGGCTGGACACCGTCGCGGCCGACGTCAACGAACCGCAGGTCACCGTTGCCAAGACCGCGGCAGAAAAAGTAGAGGCCTAAACAATGACCGACGAATTTTCCGTAGAAAGCGTCTACGCCGAGCTGCTGGGCCGGGCGCCGGAAAACAAAATGGAGCCCCGCCTCGCGCCGCTGTTCCGGGCCATGGATGTGCTGGGGGAGCCCAACAAGGCGTTCCCGATCATCCATGTCACCGGCACCAACGGCAAGACGTCCACGGCCCGGATGATCGAAGCCGGGCTGCGGGCCCACGGGCTGAGCACCGGGCGCTACACCAGCCCGCACCTGTCCAAGGTCACCGAGCGGATCAGCGTCGACGGCGCACCTGTGTCAGATGAGACCTTCGTCCGGATCTGGGACGAGATCAGGCCCTACCTGCAGATCGTGGACGGCGAACTCGAGGCCGAGGGCCAGCCCCGGCTGACGTACTTCGAGTGCCTCACCATCCTGGCCTTCGCCGTTTTTGCCGACCAGCCGGTCAATGTGGCCGTCATGGAGGTTGGCCTCGGCGGCATCACGGACGCCACCAATGTCGGCGACGGCCAGGTGGCGGTGGTGACTCCCATTTCGCTGGACCACACCGACCTCCTCGGCGAGACCACTGAAGAGATTGCCTACGAAAAGGCGGGCATCATCAAACCGGGAGGCTTCCTGGTCAGCGCCGCACAGCCTGTCGGTGCCGCGCAGGTGCTGCTTGAGAAGGCCCGGGAAGCGGGGGCCCCGTACCGCTTCGAAGGCGTGGAGTTCGGCGTCGAGTCCCGGACCGTCGCCGTCGGCGGCCAGATGGTGACCATCCAGGGCCTGGCCGGACGGTATGAGGAACTGCTGGTGCCGCTGCACGGAGCGCACCAGGCGGAGAATGCCGCCGTCGCCATTGCCGCGCTCGAGGCCTTCTTCGGCGGGGAAAAGGCGCTCGACGCCGAAATCCTCCAGGAAGCGTTTGCTTCGGTTAGTTCCCCGGGCCGCCTGGAGGTGCTTCGGACTGCCCCGACCATCATCGTCGACGCCGCCCACAACCCCGAGGGCATCCGCGTTTCGGCCGAGGCGATCCACGAAGCCTTCAGCTTCACCAAGCTCGTAGTTGTGGTGGGCGTCCTCAAGGAGAAGGACGCCGAGGAAATCCTCCGCCAGCTCAAGGAGTCCCTGGGCGACCTCGCGGCCGAATACTGCTTCACGCAGTCCAACTCGCCCCGCGCCGTACCGGCCGAGGACCTCGCAGAAATCGCTCTGGACCTGGGCTTCGGCGAGGACAACATCCACGTTGCCGAGAAGCTCGACGACGCCCTGGAATGGGCCGTTGAGCACGCTGAAGCCAATGAGGACCTGGCCGGCGGCGTCCTGGTGACCGGCTCCATCACGCTCGTGGCGGAAGCCCGGATCCTGCTCGGAAAGGCGGATGCCTGACTATGGCCCGACTTACAAAAGCGCAGCGTGAGTGGCGTCCGGGGATGCCCAAAAAGCGGCGCTCCACCAAGGTCATGTTCGCCTCCACGGTCCTGGTTCTCGAAGGGTTTGTTGCGTTCTTCGCCACGCTGGCGGTCTTCGGCCTCCGCCGCGACGAGTTCCCGCCGGCTGTAATCCTCTCCGTGGGCATCGGCCTGAGCCTGGTGCTGGTGTTCACCTGCGCCGTGCTGTCCAAACCGTGGGGTGTTGCCCTGGGCTGGATCCTCCAGCTTGTCCTGATTTTCACCGGATTCATCGAACCCATGATGTTCGTGGTGGGGATCCTGTTCGCCATTGCCTGGTGGTACGGGATCAGGACCGGCATCCGGATCGACCGCGAGGCCGCCCAGCGCGAACGTGAACAGGCCGAATGGGAAGCCGCCCACCCTGACGGCGAAACCAACTAAACTAATTTCGAACCCCCACCCAACCACATTGGAGCAGTTGTGAGCATTGAGCGCACCCTCGTCCTGATCAAGCCCGACGGCGTGACCCGCAACCTGACCGGCGCCATCCTTGGCCGGATTGAAGCCAAGGGCTACACCCTGACCGAGCTCAAGAAGGTCGACGCCAACCGCGAACTGCTGGAGCAGCACTACGAGGAGCACGTGGGCAAGCCGTTCTACGAGCCTCTCGTTGAGTTCATGCTCAGCGGGCCAGTTGTCGCCGCCATCTTCGAAGGCCACCGAGTGATCGAGGGCTTCCGTTCCCTCGCCGGCACCACCGACCCGACGACGGCGGCACCCGGCACCATCCGCGGCGACTTCGGCCGGGACTGGGGCCTGAAGGTCCAGCAGAACCTGGTGCACGGTTCCGATTCGGCGGAGTCCGCCGAACGCGAGATCAAGATCTGGTTCCAGGACTAACAGCCCTCCGCCTAAGCGCGAGCGTACAGTTGAGGCCCCCGTTTCCGAAGAAACGGGGGCCTCAACTGTACGCTCGCGCTTGTTAGTAGCCGGGTTAGTAGCCGGACGTCCCGACGAACACCTGGATGAAGGCGAAGAAGATCGTGGCGATGACGGCCACGTACAGCAGGGCGGTGACGATCCAGCCGGAGTCGCCGACGATCTTCGCGGGGCCTGCCGGAAGCTTGATCACGCCGTGTGCGATGTTCCGGACCGTGGTCCACACAAAGAGCGGAATCATCGCGGCCCAGACCACCATGCAGAACGGGCACAGGATGTGGATGGAGTACAGCGCCTGCGACCACAGCCACACCACGAAGGCAAAGCCCAGCGTCACGCCGGCCTGCAGGCCAAGCCAGTACCAGCGGGCAAACTTGGCGCCGGAGAGAACTGCCATGCCCGTGGTGATCACGACGGCGAACGCCACGATGCCGATAAACATGTTGGGAAAGCCGAAGAGGGAACTCTGCCATGTCTGCATGACGGCTCCGCAGGAGACCCACGGACTGATATCGCAGGCCGTGACATGGTTCGGATCCTTGAGGACTGCGAGCTTCTCCAGGACCAGGGCGCCGGAGGCGAGCCAGCCAATGACGCCGGTGATGACCAGCAGCCAGCCAAACGGTTTGTCCCGGGTCATGGGAGGCAAGCCTTCCCGGGCCGCTGAACGCTCGCGGAGGTCACCGTCCACCAAGTCGTTCTGCATGGAATTGGAGATGCTGGGCATGGGATGTCGCGTCCTTTTTCTAGAGGGCTCCTCGCCCTGATTGTAACGCCGGAGGCTGGACTGGCCCCACAGACTCCTCCCTGCCGCTCGCTGATCGTGGGTCGGATCGCGCCGCTTCCGCGTTGATTGACTGAGCGTATGAGAGAATGAAGCTGGCTGGAATACGATCCACATTCGAATTTCAGTCCGGTGGCTTGTTTGTAAGACCGCCAATGATGAGCAGGGCATGCTCCGGATCCACGATAGATCCCGGACTACCTGCAATGCCATTGGACGGCACCTGGTTGTGGCTTTGAGAACAACGGGTTTCAGAACAACGCTACCGGCCCTCCAGGGCTGCCGCACCCCACTGCCGGTGCGAACCTGAGGGTATCCAATTGACTTCTGTCAACGCCTGCGGGTTTTGACAATATGTGCCCCAATGGGTGCCGGATGTGGCGGTGCGTCAGGGGCAGGAGTGTCGCCACATATGGATAATGACCAGGTTCAAGCCGTTAATGAAGAAACCGCTGCTAGCGAAGAGGCAGTAGCGCCCCCAGCGCCCAAGCGCGCCGTCCGGACACGGCGCAAAGTTGTCCCCAAGGCTGAAGCCGTCGAATCGGAGCCAGCCCAGGCGGAGACCCCGGCAGCAGACACCCCGGCTGCCGAAGCTGCTGCAGAGGAAAAGCCGCCGGCGCGCCGCAGCCGTTCGCGCAAGAAGGTGGAGCCTGCCGAGCCGCTTCCGGTATTCGCCGATGAAGCGTCGGCGACGGTTGCTGCGGATCAAGTTGAAGCAGAGCAGGTTGAAACCGGGCAGGCAGACGCGCCGGCAGAAGCCGCCGTCGTCGAAAAGCCCGTCCGCCGCCGGGCCTCACGTGCCAAAGCCCCCGTCAAAGCTGCCGACGTCCAGCCGGCCGCTGAGCCTGCCGCCGCCCAAGAGGCCGCGCCTGCTGCCGAACCCGTAGCAACAACAGAGCCGATAGCAACAGAAGAAGAGGCGGCCGCCGCAGGCCAGGAATCCGCCGCTTCCGTAGCTGCCGAGCCGGAGCAGCCTGCAGCGGCTGAAGCCGCCAGCCCCGTCGGTGCACTCTTCCTCGAACCTGGCGCCGTCACCTCCATGATTTTCCAGGCACCGGATCTGAGCGCCGTGGTCCGCCCGGCAGCCGCGCCTGCCGTGGCCAAGGAAAGCGAAGAAGAAGACACGGAGGACGAAGGCGAGGACGTCGACGCCGGCGGCTCGCGCCGCCGTCGCAGCCGCGGACGCCGTGGCCGCAGCCGGGTGACTGACCGGGAAGCTGCCAGCGAGTCCGAGGCTGGCGAAGGCGCCGCCGGGGACGAGGACGCCGATGAGGAGTCCACCGTTACCGCGGACGACGGCGTCACCTCCCGCCGTCGCCGCCGCCGCCGCCGTGGCGACCAGGACCTCGAGCTCACGGGCGGGGGAGACGACGACCCGCCCAACACCGTGACCCGCGTCCGTGCGCCCCGGGCCATCAGCGAGGCGCCGGTCAACAACCGCGTCACGTCCGT
Organism: Arthrobacter sp. GW460-12-1-14-TSB2; assembly: GCF_059423525.1. Classification (NCBI taxonomy): domain Bacteria; kingdom Bacillati; phylum Actinomycetota; class Actinomycetes; order Micrococcales; family Micrococcaceae; genus Arthrobacter; species Arthrobacter sp. GW460-12-1-14-TSB2. The sequence goes on along the minus strand of NZ_JBWKYC010000001.1, from coordinate 523,146 downwards.
CAAGGGCTCCACCCGGCTTGAGGCCAAGAAGCAGCGCCGCCGCGAATCACGCGACACCGGCCGCCGCCGTACCGTGATCACCGAGGCGGAGTTCCTGGCCCGCCGTGAATCCGTGGACCGCCAGATGATCGTCCGCCAGCGAGACGACAGAATCCAGATCGGCGTCCTGGAAGACGGCGTCCTGGCCGAGCACTTCGTTTCGAAGACCCAGCAGGACTCCCTGATCGGCAACGTATACCTGGGCAAGGTCCAGAACGTCCTGCCCTCGATGGAAGCCGCTTTCGTGGATATCGGACGCGGCCGCAACGCCGTACTGTACGCCGGCGAGGTCAACTGGGACGCCGTCAACCTCGAGGGCAAGCAGCGCCGGATCGAGAACGCGCTGAAGTCCGGCGACTCCGTACTGGTCCAGGTCACCAAGGACCCGGTCGGCCACAAGGGCGCCCGCCTCACGAGCCAGATCTCCCTGCCCGGCCGCTACCTCGTCTACGTTCCCGGCGGTTCCATGACCGGGATCTCCCGCAAGCTGCCCGACGTCGAGCGCAACCGCCTCAAGCGGATCCTCAAGGACCGCCTTCCGGAAGATGCCGGCGTGATTGTCCGCACGGCCGCCGAGGGCGCGTCCGAGGAAGAGCTGACGCACGACATCAACCGCCTGCGCGCCCAGTGGGAAGGCATCGAGGGCCAGGCCACGTCCACCAAAATCCTTGCGCCGGAGCTTCTCTACGGCGAACCGGACCTCACCATCAAGGTAGTCCGCGACGTCTTCAACGAGGACTTCTCCAAGCTGATCGTTTCCGGCGAGGAAGCCTGGGACACCATCGAGGCGTACGTCACCTATGTGGCCCCGGACCTGGTGGGCCGGCTCGAAAAGTGGACCAAGGACACGGACATCTTCGCGGCCTGGCGGATCGACGAGCAGATCCACAAAGCCCTGGACCGCAAGGTCTTCCTGCCTTCCGGCGGCTCCCTGGTGATCGACCGCACCGAAGCCATGACCGTGGTGGACGTCAACACCGGCAAGTTCACCGGCAGCGGCGGCAACCTTGAGGAAACCGTTACCAAGAACAACCTGGAAGCGGCCGAGGAAGTGGTGCGCCAGCTGCGGCTCCGCGACATCGGCGGCATCATCGTCATTGACTTCATCGACATGGTGCTCGAATCCAACCGCGACCTCGTGCTTCGCCGCATGGTGGAGTGCCTCGGACGCGACCGGACCAAGCACCAGGTTGCTGAAGTGACCTCGCTGGGCCTCGTGCAGATGACCCGCAAGCGCATGGGTACCGGGCTCCTGGAAGTCTTCGGCGAGCAGTGCGAGGCTTGCGCCGGCCGCGGCATTGTCACCCACGACGAGCCCGTGGAGCACCGCCGCGCCAACGTTGTGGCCGCCGAGCACCACGTGCCGCGGACGGAAGCCCAGCAGCCTCCCCGTACGGAGCGTAAGAGCCGCCGCCGCGGCAAGGGCGGCCAGCCGTCTTCCGAGGCTGCTCCGCTGACGCCGGCTCCGGTGCACCACGAGCCCACGGACGCCGAGCGCCATGCCAAGGCTGAAGCGACACGCGTGGCGTTGGCCAACATCGCAGCGGCAGCGCATGCTGCCCACCTGCACGATGCCGAGGCAGGCCATGCAGCACCTGCGGCCGCGGCCGCGGCAGCACAGGCAGTGGGCCAGGCACTGGCGGCCCAGGCACAGGGCGCCCAGGCCCCGGCCGGGCAGGTACTTTCCGGGCAAGCGGGGACGCCGGCCAAGTCGGGTCCGACGCAGGCCACCCCGTCTGCACCCGCTACGGCCCGGCCCGCTAAGGTGTCGGAAGCCGAGGTGGCTGCTGCAGGGCGGCCGGCGGCTGTCCTGACGTTCGGCGGCGAAAAAGTGGCTCTGCCGTTCGTTGAGCATGCCGGGGAAGCTCCTGCCTCCGGAGCGGCCCTGACCCTTGACCGCCTGGCTGAGGCATTCGCCCACCTTGGCGAACCTGCCGCGGCTGAGGCGCCGGCATCACCGGTTGAACCGCAGGCACCGGCGGCCCAGGTACAGGCGGCTAAGACGCCGGCGACGCAGGTACAGGCGGCGCAGGCTCCTGAAGCCGACTACACCGACCACACTGCGGTGCAGGGCCGGGCCCGCCGTCCCCGCCGCAACCGGAGCGCGAGCCGTGCCCAGGGCGCAGCGAACGAGACGTCCGTGGAGCACCACGAGACTGCCCCGGTCGCCGCATCAGGGCACACCCACGAAGCTAAGGCACCTGAGCCGGCAAAGAAGGACGCGCCCGCCAAAGCGCCGGCCAACGAGCCGATCATCCTTGGCGTGGGGGTCCCGGCTTCGGAGCTCTGATCCGGCAGGCTCTGATCCGGCCAGCTGACACCGCGGGTGCGGCCCGGAACAGGCGTAGCAATACGCCGGTTTCGGGCCGTACCCGCGAGTTCGTTGCAGGGAAAAGCTAGGCTAGGGGACTGACACGGGGTGCCGCGCACAGGGCCGGCTGAGATCCAGACCCGTTGAACCTGTCCGGTTAGCACCGGCGAAGGGATGTCTCCTTTGGCTTCATCATTCCTGCCCACCCCTGCCAACGCCGCAGCGCCCGCACCAGGAGGCGGCGCCCCCTTGCGCAGTACCCCGAGGGTGCTGGCCATCGCCGGCTCCGACCCGTCCGGCGGGGCGGGGATCCAGGCGGACCTCAAGAGCATTGCCGCTAACGGGGGATACGGCATGGCTGCCATTACCGCCCTGACGGCACAGAACACCCACGGCGTCCGGGCGGTCCACGTTCCGCCGGCCGGCTTCCTGACTGCGCAGCTCGAGGCCATTAGCGATGACATCAGCATCGATGCCGTCAAAATCGGCATGCTGGGCGACTCTGCGGTGATTGCCGCTGTCCGCAGCTGGCTTGGGAAAGCCCGTCCCGCCGTCGTGGTTCTCGACCCCGTGATGGTCGCCACCAGCGGGGACCGGCTCCTGCAGGAGGCTGCCGAGGAGGAACTGCGCGAACTGCTGCCCCTGGCCGACCTCATCACGCCGAACCTGGCCGAACTGGCGATGTTGCTCCATGAACCCCTGGCGAACGACTGGGAAGCGGCACTCGCCCAGGGCAAACGCCTCGCTGCGCAGGCCGGCACCACCGTCCTTGTCAAGGGCGGACACCTCGACGGCGGCACGTGCCCCGACGCCCTCGTCAACACCGAAGGGCTGCTCGCCCAGGACGTTGTGGTGGTCCCGGGCGCGCGGATCGACACCAGGAACAGCCACGGCACCGGCTGTTCCCTGTCATCGGCCATGGCCACCGCGCAGGCAAGGCTGGGGGATTGGGAGGCATCCCTGCGGGCAGTGAAGCCGTGGCTGCAGGGAGCGCTCCGGGAAGCCGAAGCACTGGAGGTGGGAACGGGCAACGGCCCGGTACACCATTTCCACCATCTGGCCCCGAAGGGCCAGGATGCGCTGGCTGCAGGAGAGTTCGCAGCGGCGCTCCGGCAGGACGCCGGGCCGGACCTGGACGACATCTACGGGCTGGACTTCATCCGCGGCCTGGCCGACGGCTCCCTTACCGAGCAGCACTTCGCGTATTACCTTGCCCAGGACGCCATCTACCTGAACGGCTATTCCAGGGTCTTGTCCCGTGCCGCCGCTATTGCCCCCACCGAGGCCGAGCAGCTCTTCTGGGCGCGGTCGGCCCAGCAATGCCTGGAAGTCGAGTCCGAACTGCACAGGACGTGGCTCAGCACCCGGACCGTGGACGCCGCCTTGGGACCGGTCACCAAGTCCTACGTGGACCACCTGCTGGCCTCATCTGTTTCCGGAAGCTACGGAGTGCTCGTGGCCGCCGTGCTGCCGTGCTTCTGGCTGTACGCCGAGGTGGGTGCCACCTTGCACGGTCAGTTCCAGGCGGCCGGGTCGCCGTCGGGCCATCCCTACGCCGACTGGCTTCGCACGTACGCGGACGAAGAATTCGCCGCCGCCACCAGGGAAGCGGTGCGAATCACCGACGACGCCGCACAGGCCGCCTCCGAAGTGGAACGGCAGGCCATGCGGCTGGCCTTCCGGCAGTCATGCCGCTACGAGGTGGATTTTTTCGACGCGCCGCGCGTGCATGCTGAACCGCAAAGTGTTCCAGAGCCGGTAAGGTAGTGGGGCACGGTTCCGGAAGTCGTTGCAGCGGCAGTCTGTATTGCACAGAGTGGCGCCCATCACGTACTACCACCGGAGCCAGCCTCATTTGCGGCCGAAGGCAAAATTAGCGTAGTCTAGATCTTCGGTGCTTACGCCAACACTTGGGTTATGACCCCGGATTGCTCGGTTTGGAATGACAAACGGAATAGTTCGTGGGATAACTCATGGGTTCCCCCGGGGAATCCACCGGCGTTGAGGCACAGCGTGAGCCAGGCCAAACAATTGGACCCAGGTTCCGCACGCAAATCTAGTAATAAACGTCGAGAGAAGTGAGTTCCCCAGTGGTGTACGCGATTGTCCGCGCAGGCGGCCGCCAAGAGAAGGTTTCCGTTGGAGACTTCGTTACCCTGAACCGCGTCCCCGGTGGAGCCGGCAGCACCATTGAGTTGCCCGCACTGCTCCTGGTAGACGGTGACAAAGTCACGTCTGCCGCTGCGGACCTGGCCAAGGTAACGGTTACGGCTGAGATCCTCCAGGACCTTCGTGGTCCGAAGATCGTCATCCAGAAGTTCAAGAACAAGACCGGGTACAAGAAGCGCCAGGGTCACCGTCAGGAACTGACCAAGGTCAAGATCACCGGTATCAAGTAACCTTCCGTTACTTTTCAGGTTTTCAGCAGATTCCCCAGAATTTTTAAGGCAGGCATTTCAAATGGCACATAAAAAAGGCGCGAGCTCCACTCGCAACGGTCGTGACTCCAACGCCCAGTACCTCGGCGTCAAGCGCTTCGGCGGCCAGGTAGTTTCCGCAGGCGAGATCATCGTCCGCCAGCGTGGCACCCACTTCCACCCGGGTGCCGGCGTGGGCCGTGGCGGCGACGACACCCTGTTCGCACTGACCCCCGGCGCCGTCGAATTCGGCACCCGCCGCGGACGTCGCGTCGTGAACATCGTTGCTGCTGCAGCTGCAGAGTAACAACAAGATCTAAACCGGTGGAGCGGGCCATGATGGCCCCCTCCACTGTTCTTTTAACCGCATTACAATCAATTTGGGCGTCCAAGACGGTCAGGTTAAGCACAGAGGAGATTCACGTGGCGAGCTTTGTAGACCGGGTAGTACTGCACGTATCCGGCGGTAGCGGCGGCCACGGCTGTGTCTCCGTCCACCGCGAGAAGTTCAAGCCCCTGGGCGGTCCCGACGGCGGCAACGGCGGCGACGGCGGCGACGTCATCCTGCGCGTTGACCCCCAGACCACCACGCTTCTGGACTACCACCACGCCCCCCACCGCCACGCCACCAACGGCGGACCCGGCATGGGCGACTGGCGCGGCGGCAAAAACGGCGAAACCCTGATTCTTCCCGTTCCTGAAGGCACCGTCGTCAAGACCAAGGACGGCCGTGTCCTGGCCGACCTGGTCGGCGAAGGCACCGAGTTCATTGCTGCCGCCGGCGGTCCTGGCGGGCTCGGCAACGCCGCGCTGTCCTCGCAGAAGCGCCGCGCCCCGGGCTTCGCGCTGCTCGGCATCGAAGGCGAATCCAGCGACATCGTCCTCGAACTGAAGTCCATTGCGGACATCGCCTTGGTGGGCTTCCCGTCCGCCGGCAAGTCCAGCCTGATTGCCGCCATGTCTGCGGCACGGCCCAAGATCGCCGATTATCCTTTCACCACGCTGATCCCCAACCTGGGCGTTGTCCAGGCCGGCGATGTCCGCTTCACCATTGCAGACGTCCCCGGCCTCATCGAGGGAGCCAGTGAGGGCAAGGGCCTGGGCCACCACTTCCTGCGGCACGTGGAACGCTGCGCGGCGTTGGTGCACGTTTTGGACTGCGGCACGCTCGAAGCTGACCGCGATCCGCTCTCGGATCTCGCCATCATCGAAGCCGAACTCGAAAAATACGCCGTTGATATGAGCTTCGCCGGCAGCGACGGCGAGGTTATCCCGCTGAACCACCGGCCCCGCCTGGTGGCGCTCAACAAGGTCGACCTGCCGGACGGCAAGGACATGGCCGAATTCGTCCGGCCCGAGCTTGAGTCCCGTGGCTACCGCGTCTTCGAGATCTCCGCCACAAGCCATGAAGGCCTGCGCCAGCTTGGCTTCGCCATGGCGGAGATCGTCAAGGCCGCCCGGGACGCCGTGGCCGCCACACCGCCCAAGGTTCACGCACCCGTGCTGCGCCCCCGCGCAGTCAACGAGTCCGGCTTTAAGATCCGCCGCGAGGAAAAGAACCTCGAGCCGCTGTTCCGCGTGTTGGGCGACAAGCCCGTGCGCTGGGTCAAGCAGACCGACTTCACCAACGAGGAAGCCATCGGCTACCTCGCGGACCGCCTGGCCAAGCTGGGCGTTGAAAACGAGCTGTTCAAGCAGGGCGCGAAGCCCGGCGACACCGTAGTGATCGGTGAAGACGACGGCGTGGTCTTCGACTGGGAGCCCACCATGATGGCCGGCGCCGAACTGCTTGCCTCGCCGCGTGGCACTGACGTCCGCTTTGCCGATATCGGCGACCGACCCACCCGCGGGCAGAAGCGCGACGAGCAGCAGGAACGCCGCGACGCCAAGGCTGCGGCCCGGGCCGAGCTGGAAGCCGAACGCAAGGCCGGGATCTGGACCGAATCAGTCAGCGGCCGCCGTGCCGCACGGCCGCTCCAGGAGAGCGGACTGACCACCGAAAATGAGGAGTGAATCCCCACACGTGACCGATAATTCCGCAATTGTCATCGAGGAACCCAGGACCGACGACCGCAGCATGCTCGCCAGGGCGCGCCGCATCGTGGTCAAGGTCGGATCGTCGTCGCTCACCAGCATCAAGGGTGGAATCTCCGAAGAGGCGCTGATCGAGCTGTCCGATGCGCTGGCCGCCAAGTGCAACCAGGGAACCGAGATCATCCTCGTGTCCTCGGGCGCCATCTCGGCAGGCCTGGCCCCGCTGGGCCTGGTGAAGCGTCCCCGGGACCTCGCCACCCAGCAGGCAGCCGCCAGTGTGGGCCAGGGACTCCTCATGGCACGCTACACGCATGCCTTCGCAGCCCACGGCGTAACCGTGAGCCAGGTCCTGCTGACCGCGGATGACCTGATGCGGCGCAGCCACCACATGAACGCTTTCCGTGCCTTGAACCGGCTCCTCAACCTGGGCGTTGTGCCCGTGGTCAACGAGAACGACACCGTGGCCACGCACAAGATCCGTTTCGGTGACAACGACCGGCTGTCCGCCCTCGTGGCGCACCTGGTCCGGGCCGACGCCCTGGTGCTGCTCTCCGATGTCGACTCACTCTATGACGGGCCTCCCTCGAAGGGCGCCAAACGGATCCCTCAGGTTGACGGCCCCCAGGACCTTGAAGGCGTCAACATCGGTAAGCCCGGCAAGGCAGGCGTGGGAACCGGCGGCATGCAGACGAAAGTGGAGGCCGCCACCATGGCCGCCGATTCGGGAATCCCCGCACTGGTCACGTCCACCGCCAACGCCGCGGCAGCCTTGAACGGCGAGGACGTGGGGACCTGGTTCTCCGTCAACAGCGGCCGCAAATCGGTGCGCATGATGTGGCTCGCCCACCTTGCGCACGTGCAGGGCCGGCTGATTCTCGACGACGGCGCCGTCAAGGCTGTCCGTGACCACCGCTTTTCGCTGCTCCCGGCCGGGATCACAGCCGTTGACGGCACCTTTGAATCGGGCGACGCCGTCGAAATGGTTTCGCCGGACGGTACGGTCATCGCCCGCGGGCTGGTCAACTATTCCTCGGACGAACTGCCCCAAATGCTAGGACGTTCCACGGTGGAACTGGGGGAGTCACTCGGCCGCGGCTTCGACCGTGAGGTTGTTCACGTTGATGACCTGGTTCTGGTCTAGCGGGCTGATTCGCCTAGACTTGAATGATGACTGAGGCACTGATCCACCAAGCCGCCGAGAAATCCCACGACTCCGCGGAGGAATCTTCCGCGACGGAAAATGCCCGGCTGTCCCCGGCTGACGTCGAGGCTGCCGTGCACGCCATTGCTGATCGATCCCGTCACGCTGCCCGCCGGATGGCGCGCGCAAACCGTGCCTGGAAGGACAAAGGCCTTCGCGCCATCGGTGCCGCCCTGATCGCCAGCAAGACGAAGATCCTGGCCGCCAACGCCAAGGACGTGGAAGCGGGCCGTGCCAACGGAACGTCGGCTGCCCTGCTGGACCGCCTGACGCTGAACGAGGCGCGCATCGAGGCCCTGACCGCTGCGCTGGAGAACCTTGCGGGCCTGCCGGACCCCGTGGGGAATGTGGTCCGAGGCCAGACGCTCCCCAACGGCCTGCGCCTGCGCCAGATCAACGTTCCCATGGGCGTCGTTGCCGCCATCTACGAGGCCCGTCCCAACGTGACCGTGGACATTGCCGGGCTGGCGCTGAAAAGCGGCAACGCGGTGATCCTTCGAGGCGGCACGGCCGCCGCTGCCACCAATGAGGCCCTCATCCGGGTCCTCCGCGAAGCTCTTGATTCAGTGGGCCTGCCTGCGGACGCAGTCCAGAGCGTGGACCAGTTCGGCCGTGAAGGAGCCAACGTCCTGATGCGGGCCCGCGGCCGGGTGGACGTCCTGATTCCCCGCGGCGGCAGGGACCTGATCCAGACCGTGGTCAACAATTCGTCCGTACCCGTCATCGAGACCGGCGAGGGCAACGTCCATATCTTCATTGACGAATCCGCCAGTGAAAACATGGCCGTGGAAATCCTCCTCAATGCCAAGACCCAGCGGCCCAGCGTCTGCAACACCGTTGAGACGCTCCTGGTGCATTCCGGGTCCACCGTCCTGCCCGCCGTCGCCGTCGCCCTTCGGAAAGCGGGCGTGACACTGCACGCGGACGCGAGGGTCCGCGCCGCGCTGCCTGCCTCCGTGGAATCTGTTCCGGCCACGGACGAGGACTGGGCCACCGAGTACATGGACCTGGACCTCGCGGTGGGCATGGTCGACAACCTCGATGAGGCCGTGAAGCACATCCGTAAATGGTCGACCGGCCACACCGAGGCCATCATCACCAACGACCTCGCGAACGCCGAACGCTTCATTTCCGAAATCGACTCAGCGGCGGTCATCGTCAACGCCTCCACCAGGTTTACGGACGGCGGGGAACTTGGCCTGGGCGCCGAGGTGGGAATTTCCACCCAGAAGCTCCACGCCCGCGGTCCCATGGGCCTGACTGAACTCACTACCACCAAGTGGATAGTGCAGGGCGAGGGCCAGGTCCGCAGCTAGCAACGCTGTAACATGGAACAGAAGTCCGGAACGGCGGGAAGTACCGCCGTCGTCATTGTGTGAACTCTTTAGGGGAGAAAATGCTGCTGCAGCAGGTAGGCGCGTCGGTCGCCGAACATGAAGAACTGGCTCCGCTGTGGGCCGAACCGTGGGTCTTTGGTGTGTCCATTTTTGCGATCATGCTCGTTCTGATGTTCGTGACGCTGTCCTACAGCAACCTGGGCAACCGGCATGAGGCCGTCGAGGAGCACTCGGATCCCCACCGCCAGCACCCGAACAAGCACGATCACGGCCAAGGCCACTAACATCACCGCGGTCCTGAAGCGGCGCGGCGCCAAGCGTCGCCTGCGTTTAGGTGTGATGGGTGGCACATTTGATCCCATCCATCACGGTCACCTTGTCGCGGCCAGCGAAGTTGCGGCCAAGTTCGGCCTCGACGAAGTGGTGTTTGTCCCCACCGGCCAGCCCTGGCAGAAGATGAGCAAGAAGGTCAGCGAACCGGAGCACCGGTATCTCATGACCGTCATCGCCACGGCTTCCAACCCACGGTTCACCGTCAGCAGGGTTGATGTGGACCGCCCCGGTCCCACGTACACCATCGACACGCTGCGTGACCTCCGCACGCTGCGTCCCGATGCGGACCTTTTCTTCATCACCGGCGCGGACGCCATGGCGCAGATCCTGTCGTGGAAGAACATTGATGAACTGTGGTCGCTGGCGCATTTCGTTGGCGTGACCCGTCCCGGGCACGTCCTCGACGGAATGGGCAGGAAAGACGTCAGCCTCCTGGAAGTGCCGGCCATGGCGATTTCCTCGACTGATTGCAGGACACGCGTCGCGGCCGGGAATCCTGTCTGGTACCTCGTGCCCGACGGGGTGGTCCAATATATTGCGAAATACGGCTTGTATGCCGGGCAGGCCGACCCGGACGACAGTGCCGCACTTACCGAGTTACACGAACCAGCCAGTACCGAGTGAGTTGTTAGATGAGCCAGGAACAGCCTCCCCTCCGTAGCCGCCGTGAATTGCGGCAGGCCAGAGATGAGCGCGCGGAATCACTTCAGGACGCGGTGCCCCCGGCACCGGGCCCGGTTCCCCCTGCCTCAAAAGTGCCCGGGAACGGGACACCGGCGCCGGACGGCGAGGGCGGCACCGGCCGCATCCGTCGTGTGGCTCCAGGTCCCGTGGACTCGGTCCGGACTCCTGCGGGCCCCGAACGCTCCTCGCAGAGCCGGGCAAGGGACCGGGCCGCCCTGCGCACCATCAAGGAACTGGCGCAAAAGGAGGAACGGCTGTCCGCCGGCGGTCCGCCCACGCGCCGCCAGCTCCGGCTCCAGCAGCTCCAGGCCGAGGCCGCACCTGCCACCGCCGCGAACCTGATCGTTCCGCCGGCCCGCACGTCCTCCCAGCGCATCGTGCCGCAGGCGCGTTCCGGACAGTCCGCACCGCAGGCACGTCCTGGTCAGCCGGCGTCGCAGCCCGGCCCTTCGCCCACTGAGGCTCCGCGGACGGCGTCGCCGGAGGCCAACGCGGACAGCAGGCTTCCCGATGGAATGACCGTCGAGCAGGCCCTTGCAGCGCGTTCCCTCATCGCCGAACAGGCCAGGAACCAGATCGCCAAGATGGAGCACATTGCGGCGAACGATCCCGAAGCAGTGGATCCGGAAATCCTCGCGGAGCAGATCGCCTTGGCCGAGCGCGCCGCCATCCTGAACAAACGGGCCATGGCCAAGCAGAAGCTGGCCGAACAGGCCAGCCAGCCTGCACACCCGAAGACCGAGCCCTCAGCCGTCAGCAACCTCGCAATGGTGACTCCGCTGGAGTTCGAAAAGGTTCCCGGCATTGACCGGCCGGTGATGAAAAAGCCTGCTACGTCATATGTCCCCGTGGTGACCAACCCCGGCCCCCGGTTGCAGCAGCCCGGCACCAAAGGACCTCGCAAACCCGGTCCGCCGCGGCGGAACGCGGCGCCGGCCACCGGCCGGGCGGGCGTACTTGCCCGCGCGGAGGCTGCCGCTCAGGCGGCCGCCGATCCTGCGGCAACCCTGCCGCCATCCCCGGCTGCAGAGCCGTGGGCTGCTGAATCCGGTGAGAATTTCGTGGACAAGCCGCGAGTAGCGGCCAACAGCGCCTACGGACTGGAACCGCTTGACGCTGTCACCGCCGGCCTGGGCCGGGCGCACCGTATCCGGCTGCTGCAGCTGGCCGTCCTTGCTTTGGGGATCGTCGCGCTGATTGCCGGCGTGACCATGATCATCAGCGGCCTGGCGCCCTGATTCAACGCACCGGGGCATTATCCGCACCGCTGCCCCGACACCACGACGCTGATACCCATCGCGTCCGACCTACATAGCTTTAAACCACAACAAGGAGTCCCGTGACTGCAACCGATTCATCCATCGCCATAGCCCGCGTAGCCGCGCGTGCTGCTGCGGACAAAATAGCCCAGGACATTGTGGGCCTGGATGTCAGCGAGCGGCTGGCCCTGGCCGACGTCTTCCTGATCGCCTCGGCGCCCAGTGAGCGCCAGGTCAACGCCATCGTGGACGGCATCGAAGAGGAACTGGGCAAGCAGGAGCTCCGTCCTGTGCGCCGTGAGGGCCGTTCCGGCGGACGCTGGGTCCTGCTGGACTATTCCGACGTCGTCATCCACGTCCAGCATGAGGAAGACCGCGTCTTCTACGCCCTCGAGCGCCTGTGGAAGGACTGCCCCGTGGTTGACCTTCAGCTCGGGGAAGACACGTCGGCCAAAGCGGCTGTTTCCTCAGACAGCGAGTAATCCGGGGCAGGCCACCGAATATGCCCGATTTGGAATTTTCGGAACGCCTGTTCTAAGATATTTGAGTTGCTTCGGAGAGATCCGGACGCAGAACCGGGCCCGTCAGTGAAGACTGAAGGTGCCGGAGCAATGAAAATTCGGGGCTGTGGCGCAGCTGGTAGCGCACCTGCATGGCATGCAGGGGGTCAGGGGTTCGAGTCCCCTCAGCTCCACTCAGATTCACGCAACAGAAGCCGCCCGACCGGGCGGCTTCTGTTGTTTAACGCTCGACTAATATGGGAGCGTGAACGAATCCCTCCCTCCCTGCCCTGAATGCTCCAGCGAGTACACCTATGAGATGGGTGCGCTGCTGGTGTGCCCCGAGTGCGGCCACGAGTGGTCCGCCGAGGCAACGGATACCGCAGGAGTAACGGAGTCCGTCATCAAGGACGCGGTGGGAAATGTCCTCGCCGACGGTGACACCGTCACGGTCATCAAGGACCTCAAGATCAAGGGAAGCTCCACGGTCATCAAGGTCGGGACCAAGGTCCGCGGCATCCGGCTGATGGACGGAGTGGGCGACCACGACATCGACTGCAAAGTGGACGGCGTCGGACCCATGCAGCTCAAATCCAGCGTGGTCAAGAAGGTCTAGGCGGGACCGGAGATCCTCAACGCCCAGGCGGCCGGACTGCAGGCCGCGGATGTAGTGGTGATTGGCGCGGGCCAGGCCGGCTTGTCCGCCGCCTACCACCTGCAGCGTCGCGGCTTTCTGCCCGCGGGGGGAACCGACGAAAACGCCGCTCCCGCCGTTGAGGCGGACGCGCCGGGTTCCTACGTTGTGCTGGACGCCGAAGCCGGGCCTGGCGGCGCGTGGCGGCACCGCTGGCAAAGCCTCCGGATGGCCACCGTCAACGGAATCAGCGACCTGCCGGGCATTCCGAAGCCGGATGTCGACCCGGCTGAGCCGAGTTCCGCGTTCCTGTCACGCTACTTCGGGGACTACGAGGGCGGGCTCGGGCTGAATATCCTGCGGCCCGTCAAGGTCCGTTCGGTGTCCCGAGAAGACGGCCATCCCACGGGGCGCCTTCGGATCGAAACTTCCGCGGGCGGCTGGTCCGCACGGGCGGTCATCAACGCCACCGGCACGTGGACCAGGCCGTTCTGGCCGATCTACCCGGGACAGTCCAGCTTCCGGGGCAGGCAGCTGCACGTGGCCGACTACGTAGCGGCAGAGGAATTCCGCGGGCAGCACGTCATTGTGGTGGGCGGCGGCATTTCCGCCGTCGGGCTGCTGGACGAAATATCCCAGGTGACCACCACGAGCTGGTTTACCCGGCGGGAGCCAGTGTGGCGCGACGCCGAGTTTGACCGACAGGCGGGTCACGACGCCGTCGCCCTCGTCGAAGAGCGGGTCCGGCAGGGACTTCCTCCCCAGAGCGTGGTGTCTGTGACGGGTCTTCTCCGGACCCCCTCGCTGCGTGCGGCTGCCGCGCGCGGCGCCCTGGACCGGCGGGAGATGTTCACGGCGATAGAGCCCGACGGCGTCAGGCTGGCAGATGGAGGCTTCCTGGCCGCTACGGTGATCCTCTGGGCCACCGGATTCCGGGCCGAGCTGGAACACCTGTCCCCGCTGCACCTGCGGGGCAGCGGCGGGGGCATCGCCATGGACGGCACCCAGGTGGCCGCGGAGGAACGGGTTCACCTGGTGGGTTACGGGCCGTCGTCGTCCACTATCGGCGCAAACCGGGCCGGCCGGGCGGCAGTGGCCGGCATCCTGCGGATGTTCGAGCGCCGCGCGGCCGGAGAAGTGCGGACCTGACCGTTTGCGCCAGCCGCGGACAGGACCGTTTCGCGGTAGGTTTACTGGGTAGCTTTTCGCCCCGTGGTTCCCTCCCGGCCGGCGGAATGACAATGGACAGGGAAGGCGGCAGCTTGCACGTGGCGGACAACAGCGTGGCATCAGTACTCGGCGGCCTGCGCCGGTTCCCGGACGTTGAAGCCCCGAACCTGCAGGCCTGGGATGCCACCGACAAGCTACTCCTCGAAACAGCGTCGGAACTGCTGACGCCGGAGAGCAGGATCGCAGTGATCGGTGACCGCTACGGGGCCCTCACGCTGGGGGCGCTGGCCGGCTACGGCGTCCGGGACGTGAAGGTTCATCAGGACCTCATCACGGGGGAGCGGGCACTTCGCAACAATGCCGCGGGGCTTGGCGTTGACGCCGGTTTTGAGCAGTTGCCGCTCGGTGCCGCACTGTTCGACGACGCCGACGTGGTGCTGCTCCAACTGCCCAAGACGCTCGCGGAGCTCGAGGAAGCGGCGGACGCCGTGGCCCGCTACGCGGCTCCGGACACGGTGTTGCTGGCTGGAGGCCGGGTCAAGCACATGAGCTTGGGCATGAACAGCGTCCTGCAGCGGTACTTCAACGACGTCCAACCCCAACTGGCCCGGCAAAAATCCAGGGTCCTGATAGCCAAGGACGCCAAGCCCGTAACGGGAGCGCCGCCGTTTCCCGTGGCGGACAGCAACAGCGAACTGGACCTCACGGTCTGTGCGCGCGGCGCGGTGTTCGCCGGTACCAAGCTCGACATCGGAACACGGTTCCTGCTGAGGTACTTGCCCGACATGCCGCCGGTACCCAACGTTGTGGACCTCGGCTGCGGGACGGGCATATTGGCCGCCATGTATGCCAGAAGCCATCCGGAATCGAACGTCACGGCGACTGACCAGTCGGCCGCGGCCGTCGACTCTGCCAGGGCCACCGCTGAAGCCAATGGCCTGGCGGGTCAGATCACGGTCCTCCAGGACGACGCGATGGACTCCCTGCCGGACGGAAGCGCCGGCCTCATCCTGTTGAATCCGCCCTTTCACCTGGGTGCCAGCGTCCACGCCGGGGCGGGAATCAAAATGTTCCGTGCCGCCGGAAGGGTGCTGGCGCCGGGCGGGGAACTCTGGACCGTCTACAACAGCCACCTGCAGTATCTGCCCGCGCTGGAACGGTTCGTCGGGCCCACCCGAGTGGCAGGCAGGAACGCCAAATTCACTGTTGCGGTCAGCACCTGCCGCCCTGCGTAACGGCAACTGCGGCGATGCCGGGATGCCGGGGCCGGGTGAAAGCACGCCACGGCAGCGAAACCACCGTGGCCAAAGTCCGCGTGTGAGCGTACCGCCGCGCGCGCGGGTAACGTACGATTCAAGCATCAGCAGTGCATAACCGAAGAAGTTTAGGGGAATCCGTGACTGAGATCCGCACGCCATCGCCGAGGCGCGGAACCAATTTGCCCCGTATGGGGGACTTCAATCTCACGGTGATCCTTGACGCCATCCGGCGCTCCTCGGGAGGCCTCAGCCGGGTGGAACTGGCCCAGATCGTGGGCCTGTCCCCGCAGACGATCTCCAACATCTCACGCCGCCTGCTTGACCAGAACCTCATCGTCGAAGCCGGCAAGGAAGGCAGCGGACCGGGAAAGCCGCGCACCATCCTCCGGTTGAACCCCGCCGGCATGTACGCGGTGGGCGTTCACCTCGATCCCACCGTCACCACCTTCGTGGTGTTGGACCTCGTGGGATCCGTCGTCAGGCACTCCAGGATCAACACCCCGGGCGCCAGCGATCCGGACGGAATCATTGCCATCATTGCCGCGGAGATCAACGACCTGGTGGCCGCCTCCGGCGTTGATCCTGACAAAATTGCCGGCCTGGGCGTTGCCGCCCCCGGCCCGATCAACCTGGATGAGGGAACGGTCGTTGATCCGCCCCTCCTGCTCGGCTGGGACAGGGTGCCGCTCCGGGACGCCCTCGCGGAGGCCACCGGCCTGTCCACCCTGGTGGACAAGGACGTCACCAGCGCAGCCGTCGCCGAAACGTGGGCCGGCGGGCCCAGCGGCTCCGGCAGTTTCGTCTTTATGTACATGGGCACCGGCATTGGCTGCGGCATCGTCCTCAACGACGAAGTGGTCCGCGGAACTTCGGGGAATGCCGGTGAAATCGGGCACATCATTGTGGACCCGGACGGCCCGCCGTGCGATTGCGGGCTGAGGGGTTGCGTGAAATCCAGCAGCATCCCGCAGGTCCTCGTGGCGCAGGCCGAAACCGCCGGCGTCCTTGACGTTGTGCGCCACACTTCCGGCGCCTTGGACATCCAGGAAAGCTTCGCGAGGCTCTGTGACGAAGCCGACGCGGGCAACCGCAAGGCGGCGGAGATCCTCGACCACTCCGCTGTCCTGGTCGCCCGCGCCGTGGCTGTGGTCACCAATACCCTCGACGTCGAAAGAGTCGTTTTCGGCGGTCCGTTCTGGACACGCCTCTCACGTCGATACCTGGACCGCGTCCCCGGGTTGCTGGCGGAGAACAGCGCGGCCCGCCAGATCCATGACATTGAAGTTGTCGGAACCGGTGTTGGAGAGGACGTAGGTGCCATCGGCGCCGCCTGCCTGGTGCTCGAGCATACGCTGGCCCCTCGCGCGCAGCGGCTGCTGTTGGAAGGCTGAGGCCGCGTCCCCTGCATTGACAGCGGGAAGCACTAAGTTGAAATTGCAAATCGGCTAAAGGCTGGGGCCAGCTGGAGGACATTGGGGGCTGCAGCCGCTCGAAGATTGGAGCGTCATGCACCGCCCTGCCAAATTCCTTGTGGCGCTGTTTTGTGCGACAGCGCTGGTGGCAACATCAGCCTGCTCCGCGGAACAGCCGGCCGCCGAAAAAAAGACCCTGAAGATCGTCTACCAGAAGACCGATTCGTTTACTGCCCTCGACACTTTGTTCAAGGACGCCAAGAAGGACTTCGAAGCGGCAAACCAGGGCACTACCGTGGACCTGCAGCCCATCGAGGCCAACGATGACGATTACGGCACCAAGCTGTCGCTGGCCCTGAGGTCGGCGGAGACCGCCCCGGATGTCTTCTATGAGGACACCTTCAAGGTACGGTCCGACGTCGACGCCGGGTACCTCCTGAAACTGGACAGTTACCTCGAGAAATGGGCGGACTGGAAGCTGTACAACGACGCCGCCAAAGCCGCCGGTACCGCCGACGACGGCGGCATCTACGCGGTGCCCCTCGGCACCGACACCCGCGCCATCTGGTACAACAAGACAGTCCTGCAAAAGGCAGGAATCACCGTCCCATGGCAGCCCCGGAGCTGGGACGAAATCCTGGACGCGGCCCGCAAGATGAAAGCCGCGGACCCGTCGCTGGTCCCCTTCAACATGTATGCCGGCAAGGCCACCGGTGAGGGCACCGTCATGCAGAGTTTCTACGAGCTTCTCTACGGCACGGACAGCGAACTGTATGACCAGCAGGAGAAGAAATGGGTGGTGGGCTCCCAAGGGTTCAAGGATTCCCTGGCTTTCCTGAAGACACTCTACGACGAAGGGCTTGCCGTGACGCCCGCCGAGGCGCTCGATGCCAACGTCTGGAAGAAAGTCTTCGGCGAATGGCTGCCGAAGGGCAAGATGGGAGCCACCGTGGAAGGCTCCTACACGCCGTCGTTCTGGCAGAAGGGCGGCAACTACGAGTGGGCCGGCTACGCCGAGGACATGGGCGTGGCGAAGTTCCCCACGCAACACGGCCAGGAACCCGGCGGCGTCAGCATGTCGGGAGGCTGGACGCTGGCCGTCGGGGCGGACTCCAAGAACCCGGACCTGGCTTTCAAGTTCCTGTCCGAGGCCTTGAGCAAGAAGAACTCCCTGGCGTTCACCGTGTCCGGTTCCCAGATCGCGGTCCGGACGGATGTCGCCGCAGAAACCGAATACCTGGCAGCGAATCCGTTCGTCAAGGACGTCTCCGATCTCGTTTCCGTCACCCACTACCGGCCTGCCACAGCTGACTATCCACGGATTTCCGCCGCAGTTCAGGTTGCCACCGAAGCCGTGATCACCGGCGCCCTCTCGCCGCAGCAAGCAGCCGCGCAGTATGACAAGACAGTCAAGGACCTGGTGGGGGACGCCAAGGTCGTGCAGAAATGACGCATGGTTGAACGAAAAACGGTCCGGCAGCAGCTGCGGCTGCTGCCGGTTTTGCCGTCAGTCCTGCTGATCCTCGTTTTCCTGGCCGCTCCCATCCTCTGGTCCTTCCACGCCTCCTTCACCAACGCGGCCCTCACCGGCCGCAACGCCAGGAACCCGGCTTGGACCGGCGTCGAGAATTATGTGCGGCTGCTGGGAGACGCTGCTTTTCCGGCCTCGGTTGTCCTGACGGTTGTCTTTGTCGTGGCGTCGGCGGTGGTGGGCCAGAATATGCTTGGACTCCTGATCGCGGGCCTGATGACGCGTGCCCGCAAGCCGGTGGCCGCCGTCGTCGGAACCGCCGTGGTGGCGGCCTGGGTGCTACCCGAGATCGTTGCGGCCTTCGCCGCCTACGCCTATTTCAGCAAGGACGGGACGCTGAACCAGGTGCTTGGCGGTGCGGGCGTTGCCGGCGCCGACTGGCTGTACGCCTACCCCATGGTGGCCGTGGTGCTGGCCAACATCTGGCGCGGCACCGCGTTCTCCATGCTGGTGTACCGGGCGGCCCTGGCCGACGTGCCGCAGGACATCTCCGAAGCCGCCCTGATGGACGGTGCAGCTGGCTGGCAGCGACTGGTGTTCATCACCCTGCCGCTGATCCGGTCCAGCATCGCCACCAACCTTATGCTGGTGACGCTCCAGACCCTGGCCGTTTTCACCCTGATCTGGGTGATGACGGCCGGCGGTCCGTCCAGCGCCAGCACCACCTTGCCCGTCCTTGCCTACCAGGAAGCCTTCAAGTTCGGCGACATTGGCTACGGTACCGCCATCGCCTCGGTGCTTATCGTTCTGGGCCTGGTGTTCGGGATTGCCTACGTCCGGCTGCTCAGGGGGGATAAACGATGACGACGGCGGGCCGACGGACTTTCGAAGAGACGTTACGGCGCCCCCGGCACGGCGAAGGGGCATGGCCGGGACGCCACCGGAACCGGGGTCCGGCAGATGCTGCTCTGCTGCTGATCGGCGCCTGCTTCGTCCTGCCGTTGCTGTGGCTGGTGTTCGGCTCGCTGGACGCCGAAGCGGGTTACCAGACCCGGCTGCCGGCCAGCGCCTCGTTAGCCAACTTCACAGCGGTCCTTACGCCGGAGCTGCTCCTCAGGCCGCTCTGGAACAGCCTGCTGCTCTCAGCCGGGACAGCGTCCGTGACCCTGGTGGCCGCCGTGCTGGCTGCCTACCCTCTGTCGCGCTTCGAGTCCAGGTTCAACCGGCCGTTCATGTACTCGATCCTGTGCGGCACCTGCCTGCCGGTAACCGCCATCATGGTGCCTGTCTACGGCCTGTTCGTCCAGCTGCGGCTTCTTGATTCCCAGCTGGCCACGGTTCTCTTCATGGCGGCAACCGCGCTGCCCATGGCGATCTGGATGACCAAGAACTTCATGGATGCGGTTCCCGTTTCGCTGGAAGAGGCCGCCTGGGTGGATGGCGCGTCCGGACTCACGGCCCTGCGCGCCGTGGTGCTGCCGCTCATGCGCCAAGGCCTCGGGGTGGTGTTCATCTTCGTTTTCATTCAGACCTGGGGCAACTTCTTCGTGCCCTTCATCCTGCTGCTGTCGCCGTCGAAGCAGCCCGCATCGGTTTCGATCTTCAGCTTCTTCGGACAGCACGGCGCAATTGCCTACGGCCAGCTGGCCGCATTCTCCATCCTCTATTCGGTTCCGGTTCTGGTCCTCTACGTCCTCGTGGCGCGCGGGGCCGGCGGATCGTTTGCGCTCTCCGGTGCAATGAAGGGCTGAGCCCGCCGTCAGTCGATGTCTTCGACAACCGTCCCGAACGGGATCGTGTCATCCAGATGGGCCTGGTGGCCGGTGGGGCCGGGGTTGTAGAGGACCCTGACACCATGCACCTTCTCCGCCGCCGACTGCATGAGGATCGGCCGGACGGTGTTGATGAAACTCTCGCTCTTGCCGGCGAGATACTCCTGGTAACTGGCTGGAAGCTGAATCATGCCATCAGGATAGTCCTGAGCGGCCCGCATGGGGAGGGCTCCCCATTGCGGAATCCGCGGACCACGGCTTGGATAGGATGGCCCGTGGCGGACGCGTTGCGACCGCAACGCAGTCCGGCAGCACCAGCGGCCGTTCACGAACAGCAACCAGGGGGACTTCCAGTGCTTCAGTCAACGGCCGCCGTCCGGATCCAAGCGGCGGAACTGGCCAGGGCGCAGCAGGTCATGGCCAGCATCTCGCGCAGTTTCGACGCGAAGGTCGTGGGGCAGGTGAGGCTCCGGGAATCGCTGCTGGTAGGACTCATGACCGGCGGCCACATCCTGCTGGAAAGCGTCCCCGGGCTCGCGAAGACCACCGCTGCGCAGACCGTGGCGGAATCCGTGAGTGCAGAGTTCCGGCGGATCCAGTGCACCCCCGACCTGTTGCCCAGCGACATTGTAGGCACCCAGATCTATGACGCAGCCAAGGGAACATTTGTCACGCAGCTGGGGCCGGTGCACGCCAACATTGTGCTCCTGGACGAGATCAACCGCTCCAGCGCGAAAACACAGAGTGCCATGCTCGAGGCCATGCAGGAGCGGCAGACGTCCATCGGGGGAGTGGTGCACCGGCTGCCCAGCCCGTTCCTGGTGCTGGCAACTCAGAACCCCATCGAGCAGGAGGGCACCTACCTGCTGCCCGAGGCACAGATGGACCGCTTTATGCTCAAAGACGTCCTGGACTACCCCACACCGGCCGAAGAGGCCGAGATCATCCGCAGGATCGATTCGGGCGTCTTCACCGACGAACAGCGTCCGGCCGCCGCCGCGTCGCTGGACGCGGTCTCGGAGGTGCAGGAGCTGGTCAAGCGCGTCTACATTGACCCGGCGATCGTCAGGTACATCGTCGGGCTGGTGTTCGTCACCCGGAATGCCGGCCAGTACATCGACGCCCGGCTCGCGGGTTTCATCGAGTTCGGAGCCAGCCCGCGTGCCAGCATCGCCTTTAGCCAGGCCGCCCGCGCAGTCGCCCTCCTGAACGGCCGGGACCACGTGATCCCCGAGGACGTGAAAGCACTGGCCCACCGCGTGCTCCGGCACAGGATCATCCTTGGCTTCGAGGCGGTGGCAGAGCAGGTTCCGGTGGAGACGGTCATCGATGCCATTGTGGCGTCCGTACAGACTCCCTGAGCCCGGGCCTGTGTCCAGCCTCCTGACCCGGGTGAAATCGAAGATGTCCATCTTCGCCCACCGCAAAGCCCGCGGAATGCTCGACGGCGAATACGGTTCCGTCTTTAAGGGCCGCAGCCTCGACTTTGACGACCTCCGGGCCTATCTTCCCGGAGACGAAGTCCGCGACATCGACTGGAAGGCCTCCGCCCGGCACGGATCCCCGCTCATCAAGCGCTATGTTGCCGTGCGGCGGCAGACGGTGCTGCTGGTGACGGATACCGGACGCAACATGGCTGCTTCCTCGCTCGGTGGCGAGGCGAAGAAGGACGTGGCCGTGATGGCCTTGGGGGTGGTGGGCTACCTTGCCCACCGTCACGGCGACGTGGTGGGCCTGGTGTGCGGTGACGAGACCTCATCCCGGTCCCTGCCCGCGAAAGCCGGTGAAGCGCACCTGGAAAGGCTCCTCCGCGAAGTCAACGACAGCACGGCGCTGACCTCACCCCGCAGCAGCATCGGCGAGCAGCTCTCCTATGTGGCACGCAACTTCGGCCAGCGCATGCTGCTCTTCGTGGTGGCCGACGAGCTGGTACCGGATGCCGGGATGGAGCGGTTGCTGCGCCGTTTGCGTGCCCAGCACGAGGTCCTCTGGCTGACAGTCCGGGACGCACAGCTGGCCGGGGCACAAACGGCCGCCCTGCCTGCCGACCGCTATGACGTTGCGGACGCCGGGCTCCTGCCCGGCCGCCTCTCGGCATCGGATGCGGTGATCCGCGCGTACACGGCGGCACAGGAACAGCGGGATGCGGCCCGGGAGTCCGTGCTGCGGCGGCTGGGCATTGCCCACGTCCAGGCAGGCAGCAGCCACGACGTGATGCCTGCCGTGTTCACCCTGCTGGAACGGCACCGCCGTGGAAAATGACGCAGGGTTTTATGCCCCCTTGAGCTACAGCCCCTGGTTGCCGTGGGCCGGCCTGGGCCTGCTGTTGCTCGTGGCCGTGTGGCTGGCCTATGTCTTCCTGAGCACCCGGCAAAAAACGGGCTCATGGACGGCGCCCGCCTCCGGGCCGCCGTCGGATCCGTCCAGCCTCAAAGGGGACTACCTGCGCCGCATTGATGCTGTGGCAGCCGACTCGGCCACGGGCCGGTTGTCCGCCCGCGCCGCGCACCAGGCGCTCAGCCTGCTCATCAGGAGCTTTGTCCGCGATATTGCCGGGATCGATGCCCCGCGGATGACCCTGGCAGAGCTCCGCGAACAGAACATTCCCGCAGCCGCCCTCGCCGTCAGCAGCCTTTATCCTGCGGAATTCGGCCCTGAACCGCGGGACTCTGAACCCGGCGACTCTGAACCCGGCGACCCGGAACCCGGCGACTCTGTCGCAACCGCCGCGGAAACGGCGCGGGAGGTGGTCCGGACATGGAGCTGATCTTCTGGTGGATGATTCCGGCTGCCCTCCTCCTTGGTGCGGGGACGTACTGGCTGGCCCGGATACGGGAGCGGGGCCGCCAGACCACCCTGCGGCCGGTGGCCCACGGAAATCGGCTCACCGAACTGCCGGAGTACCAGGCAGCGGTGCGTCGCCATCGCCGCTGGCTCACGGTGGCTGCCGTGGCAGGGGGAGTCCTGATGGCAGCAGCGGTGGTGGCCGCAGCCAGGCCGGCCGAGCGCAACACCGTCAGCCCCGAACAACGCAATCGCGACATCATCCTGTGTCTTGACGCCTCCGGATCCATGAACAGCGCCGACGCGGCCGTAGTCGAGGTCTTCGCCCGCCTGGCACAGGGATTCGATGGCGAACGGATTGGCCTGACCGTCTTCGATAGCAGCGCGGTGCAGGTCTTTCCCCTGACGGACGACTACGACTTCGTGCAGGAACAGCTGCAGGCAGCCAGGGAAGCTTTTGACGGCGCACCCGGCAGCGCCGGATTCCTGGACGGCACGTGGAACGGCGCCGGATCCTCCCTGATCGGGGACGGCCTGGCCTCATGCGTGCAGGGGTTCCCGGCAACCGATGGCGGGGGCCCGGCCGGAAGCGGCGGTTCGCAGGAGCGGTCCCGTTCTGTCGTCCTGGCCACCGACAACTTCGTCTCGGGCGAACCCATTTTTACCTTGCCGGAAGCGGCAGCGCTGGCCAAAAAGAAGGACGTGCGTGTCTACGCCCTCAACCCCGGGGACTTCGACTACGGAACGGACCCCGATCAACCCGGTGCCGAACTTCGCGCGGCCGCGGAAGGGACGGGCGGGGCTTACTACCCCCTGGACAGCCCGGACGCGGTCGCGGAGATCATCCGCAAGGTTCAGTCGACGGAGGCCACGGCCTTCACCGCCGCCCCGCAGGCCGTCGTTTCGGACCGCGCCGAGATCCCGCTGGGCATCGCTCTGGTCTCCGGCTTGGTGCTGGCCGGCGCAACCTGGAGGCTGAGGTCGTGACCTTCCAACCCATCTGGCCGTGGTGGATCATGCTTCCCGTTATGGCCGGCGTCGTCGTTCTCCTGGGATGGACGGCCGTCCGAAGCCGGCAGTACGGAGCAGGACTCCGCGGCCTGCTGCCGCCTGCGGGCCTCGTGGCACTGCTGCTGCTCGCGGCACTTCGGCCGGGCGTGCCCGGCGGCAGCGTCCGGGCAGCAGAGGCAGATCTGAATGTCTTTTTTGTCGTGGACACCACCAGCAGCATCGCGGCCGAGGATTATGGGGACGGCGGCCCCAGGCTCGACGGCGTCCGGAAGGACATCATGGCTATCGCAGGGGAGCTGGCCGGCGCACGGTTTTCCCTGATCACGTTCGACTCCCAGGCGGTGGTCCGGATGCCGCTGACCACGGACACCTCAGCCCTCGGCACTCTCACCGGCGTGTTGGAACCTGAGATCACCCAGTATTCGACAGGCAGCAGTGTCACCGTTGCCCGGACTGTCCTCAACGAGCGGCTCAAGGCGGCCAGGGACAGCCACCCTGAGCGGGCACGGATTGTGTACTACCTCGGCGACGGCGAGCAGACCAGCGGCAAGGCGCCGGAGCCGATGCGCGTCGACGCCTCGCTGGTCAACGGCGGCGCTGTGCTTGGTTACGGTACCGGGCAAGGCGGCCGGATGAAGGAAAAATCCAGCTATTCGTCCGGCGATGCCGCTGCCTATATCCAGGACCGCAGCGGCGGAAGCGCCGGGGACGCCGTGTCCCGGATCGACGAGGACAGGTTGCGGGAGGTGGCGGCACAGCTCGGCGTTCCCTACGTCCACCGCGCGGCCGGGGACGGGACGGCCCCGATGATGCAGGCGGCCAGGCCCGGCGCGCTCAAGGAAACATCGGAGTCACTCGAGGGCAGGACGGAACTCTACTGGGCCCCGGCACTTGTTGCTTTCGTCCTTGCGCTGTGGGAGAGCATCCGCGTCCTCCGCCAGTTGAGGCAACTCCGGCCGCGACGAACGGAGGCCGGCTGATGAACCGGGAAAAGAGCGCGCACGCCGTGCCGGGCCCCGACAAGCAAAGGCGACGCCGGTTGCTGCTGCTGTCCGCAGCGCCCGTGCTGGTTGCCGTGGCGCTCGCCGTCAAACTTCTGAGCGTCGGCTATCTGGGCAGCGAAGCGGCAGCGTCATTCGGCCGCGGCGACCAGGCCGGCACTGCTTCCGCCGCGTCCGGCCTGGACATTGCCAACTTCGTGGAACGCCACAAGGCGCCCTTTGCAGCAGGCGACGCCCTGGTCCTCAGCGGCGACTTCACCGGGGCCCGCGCCCGCTTTGAGGCATCCCTCGCTGACGCTCCGCCAGCCGACGAGTGCAAGGTGCGCGTCAACCTGGTCCTCAGCATTGAACGGCTGGCGGACGCGGCAGCAGCGGCCGCCGACGCCACCGCTGCCACCAACTCCGCGCAGTCTGCCGCTGATGCGGCCCGCCTGTATGACGACGGCCTGGCCGTGATCAGGGCTGCTCCGCCAGGTTGCTTCAGCCCGGACGAAAGCAAGGACAACGCCAACGGCGCAGAAGGCGAGGGTGACCGCCTCCGCGGAGCGGAAGAACGGCTGCAGTCCAAAGCGGGTAAGCTCGGGGGTGCCGCGCCCGACGCTGGAACCGGGGACGCGGACAAGCAGCCGCAGCCCGATCCGGAGCCGCAGCAGAGCCAGCTGGACAAGCTGGAGGAGTCCGCCAAGTCCGCGCAGCGGGAACGAAACGGCGGCAGGCAGCGGGACGAATACCTGGGCAACACCGATGCCGGGAGCGGCACGGACAGGCCCTGGTGACCTTCACTGTTCTTCGGGGGCTTGGCTATTTTCCAGCCGCTCTGCACGCGCGCGTATCCCCAGGAGCATCCTGCGCTCCATGATGAACCAGACCAAATCGATGAGCGGCGCAAGAACCCACAGCACGGGCCGGGTGTAGATCCTGATCCGCACGCGGCTCACCAGCCGGGTGGCGTTCGTGTCCCGGTTCAGGGCAAAACACCAGCTGACGCGGGCCGGCACAGGCTCCAGCACCAAGTGCCGTTCCCGGTCAAGGCCGGCTACCGCCCAATCCGGACCCCTGCCAAGCGGGATCACGTCGCCTGATCCGAGCTGTTGAAACTCGGGAAGGATCCGGTTGACGCTTGGACCGCTCAATATACCGAACGCGCGATCGAGGAAATCGTAGCTGTACAGGCCCCCGCGCCCGTCTCCCATCTGCGCCAGCCACGGCCAGATGCTGCCAGGAGCGGCCCGAATGGAAACGGCCCTTGTGGAAACCACGAACGGGTCAGCTACCAGGGAGTCGCCCGGCATGGATGCCGCCCTTTCTGCCCGGGTAGCTCCCCAGCTGAGGAGATGCGGGCGCAGGGCGGCGTGATAAATAGCCGTTGAGGCCATCCATCCGATGACACATTCGGGGATGAGTGCCGTCAGGTGCCGCGGGGGTCCGGAGCCGGTCATGGACGGTGCCTCCTTACCTGCTCTTCACGCCATGCTAGGAGCACCTTGGCCGGGCGGGCCAGAGGCCAAGGTCAATTTCGAGCTTTTCGGCGAACAATGTTCTGTGCGGCGGCGCAACAGAGCGTAAAGGTGCGTCTTAATTCGGGGGCCAGCTTGAACGCGCCCAAGCTGCGCCCTAGAGTCTTATACAAGTTACCGAGGTAACGTGTCAGCGATCCTCCGCCAGGAGGGTGTGGGTGCCCCCATGTGGGCCTGACATTTGCTCACGGACAACTTCCTATCAGGCGTAACAGTCGCGGCTGCGCCCTGCCGAAGTTCACTCCG
Organism: Arthrobacter sp. GW460-12-1-14-TSB2; assembly: GCF_059423525.1. NCBI lineage: Bacteria > Bacillati > Actinomycetota > Actinomycetes > Micrococcales > Micrococcaceae > Arthrobacter > Arthrobacter sp. GW460-12-1-14-TSB2. The sequence continues at coordinate 496,754 of NZ_JBWKYC010000001.1, read as the reverse complement.
TGTTCCCAAACTCAAATTCATTGACGGTTCTGCGTTTCCGAGGTCCCTTGGACTGAGGTGCACATGCCGGCAATGGCCCAAAGCCAAGGACGCAAATGTCTCCACCTAGCCTTATTGACACACATCCGAATCTCTCCGACACCGCTCCGGTGGCGCTCTCCTATGAACTGTTCCCGCCGCGTTCCCCGGCTGCCGCCGCGTCGCTCTGGACCACCATCGGCGAGCTCGAAGCCACGGACCCGGACTACGTTTCCGTGACGTACGGAGCCAGCGGCTCCAACCGGGACACCGCCGTCGAACTCATCAACCGGCTCCTGCTCGAAACGACGCTGCGTCCGCTGGCCCACCTGACCTGCGTGGGCAACACGCCGGAGGAACTCTCCGAAATCATCGGTGAACTGCTCGACGTCGGCGTCCGCGGGATTCTGGCGCTCCGTGGTGACCAGCCCAAGGACGGCGGAACCCCGGCGAGCGGTTCCCTGCGGTATGCCCAGGACCTGATCGAACTGATCCGGCGCGTGGAGCAGCGCCGTTCGGCGCTGCTCTGTGCCGGCAAGGTGGCGGTGGGCGTTGCCGCGTACCCCACCCGGCACCCGGAATCACCGACGGAGGCTCACGACGTCGAAGTGCTGCTGGCCAAGCAGCGCTCCGGTGCGGACTTCGCCATCACGCAGGTGTTCTTCCACACCGAGCAGTACGCCGACCTCATCACCAGGGCGCGCCGGGCGGGGGTCACGATCCCCATCATTCCGGGTGTGATGCCCCTGACCAGCGTGCGCAGGCTCAACCGCCTGGGCGAGCTGACCGGGGTCGAACCCGCTCCGGAACTCATGGCGCGGCTGGCCGCTGCGGACAACGACGCCGAACGCCGGCTGATCGGGGTCCGGGCAACAGTGGATCTGGCCAACGCCGCCTTGGACGCCGGAGCGCCGGGAATCCACTTGTACACCTTCAACGAGCACGCCTGCGCGCTGGAGGTCCTGGACAAGCTGGCCCTGCCACGCCCTGCCCGTCCGGCGAGCAGGCTCAATGCCATTGCGCGCCGCCACCAGGAAATGGCGAGCTAGAAGTCGGTCCCGGCCGCCAGCTCCGGCCGCCAGTATTGGCCCCCAGCACCAAATCTTCCAGCAGTAATTCACCCCTGACTTTCACCAACACCTTCAAGGACTTCACATGACTGAGCAGAACACCCCGGCCGTGACCACGCCCTTCCCCTCCGCCTCGATCCTGGGCTACCCGCGCATCGGCCGCCGCCGCGAACTCAAGAAGGCCGTCGAAGCCTACTGGGCCGGCAAGATCGACGCCGCCGCCTTGGACGCCGCCGCCAAGGAAATCCAGCTCGGCACCGCCAAGCGCCTGCAGGGCCTGGGCCTGACCGAAGCCGCCGCTGTTCCGGGCACCTTCTCCTTCTACGACCAGGTGCTCGACGCCGCCACCCACCTCGGCGCCGTACCGGCCCGCTTCGGCAACCTCCTCAACGCCGAGGGACAGCTGGACATCGACGGCTACTTCACGCTGGCCCGCGGTAACAAGGACGAGCAGCCGCTGGAAATGACCAAGTGGTTCGACACCAACTACCACTACCTCGTCCCGGAAATCGGCCCGGAGACCAACTTCGCGCTGACCTCCAACCGCATTGTCGAGGAATTCGAATACGCCCTGTCCAACGGTGTGGAGACCCGCCCGTACATCGTGGGTCCGGTCACCTTCCTGCTGCTGAGCAAGGCTTCCGACGACGCGCCGGCCGGCTTCAGCCCGCTGTCCCGCCTCGAGGACGTCCTGCCGGTCTACGCCGCGCTGCTGGAGAAGCTCGCCGCCGCCGGCGCCAGCTGGGTCCAGCTGGACGAGCCCGCCCTGGTGGTTGACCAGGACACCTCCGCCGAGGAGATCCAGGCCGCGGTTGCCCGCTCCTATGAAGTCCTGTCCGCTGTTGCCCAGCGCCCGCAGCTGTTCGTCTCCACCCCGTACGGCGCACTGAACGGCCAGCTCGGCACCCTCGCCGCCACCAACATCGACGCCCTGCACATCGACGTCTTCAAGGGCGCTGTTCCGTCCGCGGCGGCACTCGCCGCACTGGGCAACAAGACCCTGGTTGCCGGCGTCGTGGACGGCCACAACATCTGGCGCAACGATCTTGCCGCCTCCGCGGAGAAGATTGCCGAACTGAAGAAGTCCGTGGCCAAGCTCGCCATCAGCACCTCCACCTCCACCCAGCACGTCCCGCACGACGTCGAGGAAGAGGCCCAGCTGTCCGCTCAGCTCCGCAGCTGGCTGGCGTTCGCCGACCAGAAGGCCGTTGAGGTTGTCACCCTCGCAGGCCTGCTGACCGATGCTGGCGCAGTGCAGCCCGCCATCGACGAAGCCACCCGCATCATCGCCTCCCGTGCTGCCGCCGAGGGTGTGCAGCGCGCCGACGTCCGGGCCCGCACCGCGGCCCTGACCCCGGCCGACTTCAACCGCTCCGAGTACTCGGTCCGCGAAGCAGCCCAGGAAGAGGCCCTGCACCTGCCGCCGCTGCCCACCACCACCATCGGCTCCTTCCCGCAGACCTCCGAAATCCGTTCGGCCCGGGCCCGCAACAACAAGGGCGACCTGACCAACGAGCAGTACGAGCAGCTCATGAAGGACGAGATCAAGCGCGTTGTGGAGCTGCAGGAAGAGCTCGGCTATGACGTCCTGGTGCACGGCGAGCCCGAGCGCAACGACATGGTCCAGTACTTCGCCGAGAACCTGGAGGGCTTCGACGTCACGGTCCACGGCTGGGTCCAGTCCTACGGCTCACGCTGCACGCGTCCGTCCATCCTGTGGGGCGACGTCACCCGCAGCGCCCCCATCACGGTGGCCTGGGCCGAGTACGCCCAGTCGCTGACCAGCAAGCCGATGAAGGGCATGCTCACCGGTCCGGTCACCATCCTGGCCTGGTCGTTCGTCCGCGACGACCAGCCGCTGGGCGAGACCGCCAACCAGGTGGGCCTGGCGCTGCGCGACGAAATCGCCGACCTCGAAGCCGCCGGTATCAAGGTCATCCAGGTGGACGAGCCCGCCCTGCGTGAACTCCTGCCCCTGCGCAAGGCCGACCAGGCCGCATACCTGGACTGGTCCGTGAACTCGTTCCGCCTGGCCACCGCCGGTGCCGCCGACGCCACCCAGATCCACACCCACCTGTGCTACTCCGAGTTCGGCGCCATCATCGACGCGATCGACGGCCTGGATGCCGACGTGACGTCGATTGAAGCCGCACGTTCACGCATGGAGGTTGTCCACGACCTCGAGTCCCACGGCTTCGGCCGCGGCGTTGGCCCGGGCGTCTACGACATCCACTCGCCGCGCGTCCCGGGTGAGCAGGAAGTCACCGAGCTGCTCAGCACCGCTGTGAAGCACGTTCCGTCCCGCCAGCTGTGGGTCAACCCGGACTGCGGCCTGAAGACCCGCGGCTACGCCGAGACCGAAGAGTCCCTGCGCAACCTGGTTTCGGCCACCAGGACGGTCCGCGCGGAACTGCTGCAAGCAGCCAAGTAGGGCTTCTTCAGGCGCAACCACTGAACAACGCACGACGGCGGCCGGTCACCTCAGGTGACCG